>CAKZMA010000437.1 GCA_937127375.1 uncultured Coleofasciculus sp.
GTTGGTAGTAGTCGTAGTAGGAGACAAAATACTCCACCGCATTCTGGGGAAAGAACTCCCGTAACTCGTTACAGAGTTGGGCGGCTAAGGTTTTATTGTGTGCCAGTACCAGAGTCGGTTTGCCCGTCTGTTCGATGACTTTGGCGACAGTATAGGTTTTACCTGTTCCCGTCGCACCGAGGAGGGTTTGGAAACGGTTTCCCGCTTGCAGAGAGGTTGTCAGGCGGGAAATGGCTTGGGGTTGGTCGCCCTTAGCTTCAAAGGGGGCTTGCAGATCAAAGGGTATCATTGGTCAGGGAACAGGGAACGGGGAATAGGGAACGGGGAACAGGGAATAGAAAATTCATCATTCATGATGCCTGCTTTGGTTTAGGGTAAAAGGAATAACGATTAACTTTTACAATGAACCGACTGCAAAAAGCCATTACGATTTTCGGCATAACTGCCACGGTGAATGTCTGGGGTATCCTTCCCTCTATCAACCAAAACGGGACATTATTTAGTATAGCGACTGCTAACGGGGAAGAGGAGGTGCTGGTCAGGTCTACATCGAGGGATATTCAAGTCCCTCTCTCAGAATCACCCAATCAACTTACTCAGTCGAATCCGACACCAGGAATGAGCCGTCCCTTGACGGATGAACTTGATGTCAGTCTTTTAGCTAAAACGGTTGCTAATTTCATTCAAGCTGAACGCTATCAAACTGAATCCGAAATGCAATTCAGTTTTGAGGCACAGGGTTTTACAGGGCAATTTTCGGTGTTGATTAAAACCATTGCCCAATCTCCTCAGCAGTTTCGCACCGAAATTTCTACACCTGAGTCAGGTGGATTTGCCCAACCGAGTTATATTGTGATTTCTGATGGTGATCAGGTATGGATTTATAACCCGGAGTTAAAGCAATACACGGTTATGGACTATGAAGGTTTTAATCAGTCGAATGATAGCTT
Source organism: uncultured Coleofasciculus sp. (assembly GCA_937127375.1). Classification (GTDB taxonomy): domain Bacteria; phylum Cyanobacteriota; class Cyanobacteriia; order Cyanobacteriales; family Coleofasciculaceae; genus Coleofasciculus. The sequence continues at coordinate 951 of CAKZMA010000437.1, forward strand.
TTTGATTGGCTTTTCTTCGATGTTATTTCTAGAAATGTCGGCTCCTTTTAGGCAAGCCTTTGCTGACGGTGTAGTGACGGCAGAGGGAGTGATTGATCAGCTTGAATCGGTTTTTAAGGCGGAAGATGATATGCCATTGCAGGGTAATATTCTAAATTTAGAGGGACAAGACTACTATGCCTATCGCTATAAGGATCGCCAAGCCGGATTTACGTTCACATTTTTGGTGGAACCCAATACAGCCGCAGTTGAGCAGCTTCAAATTAGTGGGAAAGCGGACGGAATGGATATCAAGATGACCGAAAAGATTATTCGCCGTGTGCCATCTCCTATTGTTGCTGCTGATACTTTTACCTTTTATCCGCCAGCCGGGGTCACTCAAGTGGAATCTATGGAAATTGACATTTTTTAGGGAATGTCTGAAGATTATTAAGAGTTGGTATTTAACTATTTTGATTCAACTTGAAGTCGATTACAACTGAACTGGCTATGAACTGGATTAATAAACCCTTGAGAATTAGTGCGATCGCGTTTTTTTTCAGCCTACTACTGTTTGTATCTGGCTGTCAGCAAACCAACACGGTAACTGAGCAACCTGTAACCGAACCCCAAGAAGAAGTCACGGAACAACAAGCTAGCATCGCTACCGCAACTATCAATAGCACCAGCGATCCCGCAGAAGTCTTGGGAGAGGCTGAGTTTACGACAACGGGGGATGCGATGTTAATTGAAGTAATGATGACCAATGCGCCATCGGGAGAACACGCTTTCCACATCCATGAAACAGGGAATTGTGCGGAGCAAGGAAAGGCGGCTGGGGGTCATTTTAATCCCGATGATGTAAACCATGGATTAATTACCGAAGATGGGTTTGAAAATGCTCATGCGGGAGATTTAGGCAATATTACGATTGCTGAAGATGGTACGGGGTCAAAAAGCCTAACTGTTGAGCGACTTACGTTTACTGAAGGGAAGTATGCGATCGGTAATCTGTCGGTAATTCTTCATGAAAAACCTGATGATTTTGGTCAGCCGACGGGTAATGCTGGCGGACGAGTTGGTTGTGGAATTATTGAGGTGACTGATTCCTAGGAGTTGGGAAAAACTCAACTAGGTTGTGAGCAGCTCTAGAGCGTCGGTCTAGTATTTAAGTAGATGATCCGATTACTAGACGGGTGCTCTAGGTAACGTTAAGTATACCGAAAAGCATCACAGCTAGATAAGCGACATAAACTCCATTAAGCGCTAACACCTCCCAAAGTTCAAAGCTCCGTTTTTCAGAACCAAATTTGATTGCGGCAGCGTATACCACTCCCAGTAACGCAACAAAACCCAGGTTGACTGAATACAAGAGAAAGTTTTCTACAGGCAATGTCACCAGTGCCAGCGGAAAAAAGGCGAGAGTCATTGTCGCCGTGTTGTCAGCAATCACGCCTGTAACCGCAGCCGTAATTTGCCCACTTTTTGCCAAACTCCAAGTCGAAAATACTTCAGGTGCAATGCTCATAGTTGATGTAATAAAGAGTCCACCGATTAACTTGGAAATGCCTAAAGCTGAGACAATATTTTCTGTAGCCATGACCGTAAAGTAAGCACCAAGACAAAGCAAGGCGATACCCATAACAGCGAGAGTAATTTGTTTCTTACTCCATTTCACCTCTTTGCCTCGTTGACGCTTACGCAGGATTGCCTGTGCCAAGTAAGCGAAGTAAGCGGCTAGCATAATATAGCCGTCAATGGGCTGAAGACCACGCCAAGGTTTGGGGATAGTCAGCAAGGCAGCTAGGGCGATAACTGCCAGATAGGGGAGTGCTTGCACAGTCAACGCCTCCCGTTTAACACGCATTACGCGCTTTTTTCGCTGATAGTCATAGGTGCTATCTGCCCTATTTGATGAATGTTCACTATTCGTTCTTTTGCTACCAGAACCCCATTGAGAAGCAATGTAGGCGGTGGTAATGATCGCTGGAACAGAAATAATATTAGAACCGAGTAAATTGCCCAGTCCAATGTCAGAAAGACCGCGAACTGCGCTGACGGCATTAGTACCGAATTCTGGACTAGCCGTAGCCAGGGCAACGAAAGCCGCCCCTGCTGCTTCTGACAATCCCCACTGTTTCCGCAGCTTCTTGAGCGGTTCAGCTAAGTGATCTGCTCCCCAATGGGCTGCCAGCACAGCACCGATTAGAACTAAAAACCAAAAAAATAACATTTTTCCGTTACAACCGTTACAAGAACCCTAAAGTTTTTCAGAAATTTAAGGACGTATCTCTGCCACCGCAATGACACGGTGTAGTGTACTCCCAGTATCGCTCATTTAGACGGTTTAGCTTGAATAAGCTCAGAAAGCGAAAAATGAGCGTTATCCTTGTATAGTCCAAGGATAATTAATAATAGTAGGGATTATCGGGTTCAGGAACTTTTTTTACCTCACTGGCTTCAATCACCAATTGCCGTTTATCTTGTAATGTTTCTGTAATCATTTTTCCTTTAACTTGTATCCAATTATCCGGTTGATACGCCTGACGATTTCCCGGAAGTTTCACGGGTAAACTGACTGGATAAGCATCCGCTGCACAGCAGGTAATCACAAAGCGAGTTACTAATAAATAGTTCGAGGATAGGTTTTGGGGATAAACCACAAACCCTTTAACATTAACCGCTTGACCCGCATATTCATCAGGTTCCGGATAAACACTCAGGGTGCGAATCCATTCAATCAGCGATCGCGCTTCGGGTTTGCTGGCGCTGCGAAAGGATTGAGGCTGGGTGCGGGTGGCGGTTAAGGATTCCATCACACCGCGTTGAATTGCTGTCTGGCTGGTAAAGACTTTGGGTTCTACTAATAACCCTAGAATTGCCGTGGCTAGCAGCAATCCTGTACTCCAACCCGGTGGAAACCAGCTAATATGCTGCATCATCGGCATCGTTTTGGGATTTCGGGGTGGTAGTTGACCGATGACTTGAATGGCTTTTAACACCGCCAGCACTAGCAAAAGTATCCCAGTTCCTAGAACTAAGGCAAAGTAATTCGGGTGAATGAGTAACTGTAATTCGCCACTGACCCAGTATTGAATCAACAAAATCCCCCAGATGCCTAGGGTGATAATATCAAGGATGGGGAGTAAAAGACGTTGTTTTTTAATCATTGGTCATTGGTCATTTGTCATTGGTCATTTGTCATTGGTCATTTGTCATTTGTCATTTGTCATTGGTCATTGGTCATTTGTCATTGGTCATTGGTCATTCGTCCAATAATTCCTTCATTCAAAATTTAGTCGGG
>CAKZMA010000438.1 GCA_937127375.1 uncultured Coleofasciculus sp.
GCTCCCTCTGCTCCCTCTGCTCCCTCTTCTACCCTCCATTCTGTTGGGATTTCCAAAGAGCGATCGCGGCTTGGGCTTGTTGGTAAAGTGCCCGTTCTGGGGGAATCTGGGCGGCGGTGGCGATCGCGGCGTCAAATCGTCCTTGGGCGGCTAGGGCGGCGGCGGCTTCGAGGATGGGACGATCTTGGGCGGTTTGGATTTGGGCAACCCATTGGGCGATCGCGCTTTGAGCTTCAGCATACAGCATTCGACCGGGACGAATCTGATTGGCGGTGGAAATGGCGGCGATTAAATCTCGGCGTTGGGCGAAGGCGCGGGCTAAGTCGAGGATGGGTTGATCCTCTAGGGTTTCGATTTGGCGATTCCATTGGGCGATCGCGCTTTGGGCTTCGGGGCGTAAAGGTTGACCTGGCTCAATTTTACGGGCTTGGGTGACGGCGGCGTTTAATTGATCAATGGTGCCACCTGTGGCAAGCTGTTGGGCGGTTCTGAGGGTATTGCGATCGTCGATATGTTGAATCTGTTTGCGCCACTGGGCAATGTGTGTCTGTGCTTCGATACGCTGGGGGCGATCAGGTGTGATCAGCGCAGCTTGTTCAATCGCCATCTGTAGCAGGGGGCGTTGCTCAAAGCTGGCAGTTATTTTGGCAAGGCGTAACTGGAGGCGATCTTGGAGTTGAGCCTCCCACTGAATCGCTTGGGCGGCGGCTGACGTTTGCACCGGACTTTTGTCATCCAGTTGGCGAACAGCGGTTAAGGCGTCAATGAAGGCGAGGATAGTGTTTTGTTGCACCAGTTTTCCGGCCTGCCCTAAACGTAACCAATCTTGAGCCTCTTGATACAGGGAGGTATTAATCGGAATCCCTTGAGCAACCTCAATCACCCCCTGATACTCTTGATTTTGGAAGCGAGTGGCAGCAATTTGGAGTAATGTGCGACTCCAATTCGACAGATCACTCTGGGCTTGGGCTTTAATATAGCTATTAGGATCGACCTTGGCTGCTAACGCGATCGCTTGTTCGATCTTTGGCAGTTGATTCGATTTGGCTAAATCCCGCGCCTCTTGCAGTTGTGTCCACGCCTGTTTTTCTGCCGCCAACTGTTGGGTCAGGGTATCATAGCGGGATACACTCCAGTATTGGTCATTCAGGCGTGACAGTTGGCTGATTAGTTTAGCCGCCTGCTGCCAGTTTTGTACTTTCAGGGCATCTTGAACCTGACTGACAATTGCCTGAGCCTGGATTCGTTCCTGTTTCCAGGTGGCGATTTGGACTTGAGCTTCAGGATACAGGGGACTACTTACAGGGATTTGCATCGCCATTTTCAGGGCATCGGTATAGTTTCCCTGATTCAGGGTTTCCCGGGCAAATTGCAGTACCATTTGAGACCATTCCCGCAGCAGTTGCTGTGCCTGGGGATACAGGGAATGGTTGGGCGACCAATATTGCACGATCGCGATCGCCTCTAGAAGTTGCTCAAATTCTCCGGATTGGGCAGCCAGTTGAGCGCAGTATAATCGTTCGCTATCCGGGGATAAAGGAGAAATGCGTTGGCAATTTGCCGGAGGTGGCAGTTTGGTGAGTAATAATGTACCACCAATGACCATACTGCCGACAACGGACACGATCATCAACCACAGCAATGACCACCGCAAAAACACACCTTGGCGGCGTTTGTAGGCTGGGTTTGAGCGCCTGTCTCTGACAACTTTAGCGTTTAAGTGTTCCGTTTCTGCTAAACTCGATGCCTTAGAGCCTCTTGCCAGTCGGATGACTAACTTATGTCCCCGAGGTTGGCGAGTAGGCAGGGAAGTATGGAGATGAAATCGGGGCAAGTCTCGTTTGGACACAGATAGAAAACAACTGATAATTCATTGTTCACCGTTTATTGTCCATCATTGTATTCCCAATCAACCGTAAAATTGGGTGATTCGCAATCCGTTCAATAGAGTCCACAATAAGATGAGGAATCGTTTTGGAGTAGTTAGGGTGGCATGAGGCTGAGCATTCGCCATTGGCTAGCAGAACGCCACATTGAACTTGCCCAACTGGGACAGGATAACGCCCAGTTGGCGGGCATTGCGTTTCGCATTGCCCAAGACATGGAGGTTAAGAGTCTGAATCCCTTTGCGATTAGTGTCTTGACCGAAGTGTTGGAGTTACCATTAACCGTCGCTTGGCAAGTCGCGCCGATTTTGTCTCAGTTAACGGTGGGGTTGCTGCGGATTTTGAGTCGCAAGAAGCCCTTACGCCGGAGTGAAGGCACCTGGCTGAGTTTTCAGGTGGCGTATCTGAACGCATTACAAGGAATTTTAGAGCAAGAAGCTCAACTGCGAAGACCCTGGGTGAACCGCGCCCAAGTCCCGGCGTCACCGAATATTGATGAACCTCTGGTTGATCCCCAATTAATTGCTCTGCTGAAAACCCTGCGCCCCGGACGTCTCAGTGATTCCCAAGCCGAACAAGCCCTATCATCTGTGGCAAATTCCTTTCTGGTGCAGCAGATGAATAATTTAGCGATCGCCTGGTTTGTGGCGAATGGGGCAGAGGAAACCGAAGCGAAGTTATTAACCCAACGGTTGAGTAATGGACTCGCGGGTCATTTACTCAAGGTGATTGCCGAAAATGCGCTACCCTTGGCGCAACTGCAAAAGTTTGTCCGGTTAGGTCATTTAAGTAACACCCTCAACACCCCTCCAGAAGAGGATGAGGAGGAAGAGTTTTCCACGCCCCAATTGACCCTGGATTTAGATCGAGAATATTATCGGGCGGAACTTTCCCGGTCCTTAAGCGAACCCTTATTTGCTGAACCCTTTTCCCTCAAGGAAATCTACGTGTCCCTGAACGGCAGACGCCTCCCTACCACCCTGGGACAAGAAAACCGGGAACGACGTCGCAAAAAAGATCTTGACCCTGCCTATCTCGCTGCTGCTTCCTCGCCACCAACGGATTTAATGGCATGGGTGATGTCTCAACTGAATGATAAAAACAGTATTGCGGTGATTGAAGCCGATGGTGGCTGTGGTAAGACCAGTTTCTGTCAAATGTTAGCTGCACGGGTAGCGCAAGAGCTTTATCCCCAGTGGATGCCTGTGATTATTCGCCTGCGGGATGTTACGTTAGGTCAAACCTTGGAGCAAACCTTGGAGACAGCCTTCCCGGTGGGACGGTTCACGGATACAGACGGGTGGTTCTCTCGCAGTTCCCCCCCTTGTTTGCTGATTTTAGATGGCTTGAATGAATTGCCCCGTTCTCCCCAGACGGAGCGTCACTTGTGGACATTTATGGATCAGGTGATGCGATTCCATACTCAGAAGAGCGGATCAAATTCGCCTCGCCACAAGATTATCCTTACCAGTCGCCCGGTGACCTTGGATGGCGTGTTGGCGCGTAGGTATCGCCATAGTAGTCTACCGCCGCTGCAAAGCCGACTCCAGCGCATCGCCATTGAACCGATGGCGAAGGAGGAATTCCGCAAGTGGTTTCTCCAGTGGGCAAAACTGCAATCTAAATCAATTGCCCAGTCGTACTTTAACTTCTTAAAACATGGTGGCGTATTTCAGCCGCAATCTCCGAATCCTGATTTAGTGGCGCTGCTGACTCGTCCCCTGATGCTGTATTTGGTGGGAATTTTACATCGAGATGCCTTAATTGACGATCGCATCTTTAAAATGAGTCCGGCTGAGGTTAAGTTTGAAATCTATGACCGGATATGTCGCTGGTTGCTGGGGGAAGCGACGAGTGGGAGTGGACCGCCCTTGGAGTTAATTCGCGAAGGCTTTTCCCATGCAGGGCGTTCCCTAGAAGCGATCGCCAATCTCTTGGAAGGACGTTCCCCGCAACAGTTACGCCGTCAAATGCAGGGGACAGCCCTGACGATTTTGCAGACGGGTCAGAATCAAGTGACACAAACGGTAATCCAGAATCGGTTCCAGAATCAAGAAACGACGCCTGAGTCTTTTAACCAACCCCTACCCACGTTCTTTTTCCGCACCCAGCCCAGAGACAAAGCCGGAGACTGGGTGAAGTCCTTACCGCGCCAATCATTTTCGTCCCAGAAAGCGGCATCAGCCCCCCTCTCCATTGAGTTTTCTCACCCTAGTTTAGGCGACTATTTAGCTGCCGAAGAAATTGCCCTGCAACTGAAGGCATTAACGCAAAAGCTGCCGAACCAGTACGGGGAAGTCGCCTTTGGGATTGACTCCTCTTCCCATGTGGCTGAACATCTTTATCAGTTGTTGGGGTATGGTTTGTTGTCTCCTCAAATTGAGGAATTGGTGATTGAGAGACTACGACGAGAGCAACAGCGCAATGCGGACGCCTTTTCCTTCCCGGTATTATTTCAACGACTCTATCGCTTTTATCGCGCCTACTGTCGCGGACGATGGTTTGATGAAGGGGTGGCTCATCGGGTTCACGAACAGTTGCGGGATTTGAACAATCCCTTGAATACGTTACAAATTGATGCCACCGTGGGATTAAATGTCTTTTTAGTCCTCTGTTCAGCCACCAGAGAAGCCAATCTCCCCTTCTGGCCCTGTGGCAATCCAGAGATTCCCCAGGACTTTGATGCTGATCAATTGTTAAGTTTTATGGGTCGTACCGTTGCCCTATCTCCTACCACATTTTGGCAACGGGCGAGACGCAGTTTGGCTCAGATTCATTTACCCCAAGCTTGTTTAAATCGGGTAATGCTGGCAGAGGCGAATCTTGTCCATGCCGATTTATCGACGGCTGAGTTAAGTGGGATTAATTTAGCAGCAGCTAATTTACAACAGGCAAATTTAGCCTGGGCAAGTTTAGTCGGGGCAAATTTAGCGGATGCGGATCTCAAAGGGGCGCAATTAGAAGGGGCGAATTTATTGGGGGCAGATCTGCGGGGTGCTAATTTAACGTCAGCGAATTTAACCAATGCTTGTTTAGTCGATGCCCAGTTAGATGAACCGAATAAACAGTTTGCGGTTAAAAGTGGAGCGTTCTTTTCCTGGGACGAGTTTCAATCCTATTACCAATCTTTGGTTGTCTCTCCCTTCGTCAAAACCATCGAAGAGGAGCATTTGTTTGAAGATGATCCGATGATTTTCATTGAGAGTGCCGAAGGGGAACTCATGTTACCAACAATTTACTCGCAAGGGAGCGATCGCTATGATGGGGAAACCGAACAGTTTGACCGTGAGCGGTTAAATGACCAAGCTACAGTGTCGGAAACGGATCAGTATGCTGGGGAGACAGCCCAAGTGGATGAGTGGGTAACTGAAGCCCCGGTGTCGGATACAGAGCAGTATAGTGGCGATACGCAGCAATTGGACGAAATGGGACACCACCCGTCTGATACAGAGCAGTATAGTGGCGATACACAGCAATTAGACGAAATGGGACAACGCTCCTCTGTGTCGAATACAGAGCAGTATGCTGGGGAGACAGAACAGATCGACGATTGGCAATTCTCCGAGTCGGAAACTGAAGAGGAACAGTTAGAAGCGGGTGCGGAACAAGAGACTGGCGTGTTTCATGAAGATACGATTATGTTGGATGAGGAGGATGATTATTAGTCATTTGTCTTATGTCATTTGTCTTATGTCAAGGTTTGAGGAACATTTACAGAACCTAACATCGTTTTGTTTATTTTCACCAACCTACTTA
>CAKZMA010000439.1 GCA_937127375.1 uncultured Coleofasciculus sp.
ATTTGTCATTTGTCATTGGTCAAGTCGGGGCGGGTGTAGGGTGCGTTAGCGTAGCGTAACGCACCATTGCCGCTAGTTCCTTCACATTCAAAACTCGGTCAGGGCGGGTTTGGTTACATTAATAGTTTGAACCGTCACGTTATCGGTAAAACCCGCCCCTACAAAGCTATTCTTTCACCCCTGCCCATTGGATGAGTGGTTCGCCAACTTTTTTGTAGAGAAACAGTTCTAGAATCACACCATTATTATTTGCCGTCAGGGATTTATTCGGTTCATCTAACGACTCATAAAACCCGTTGTACCAGCCCTTATCCGCCTTGAGATTATATTGGACAAACTCAAACAACTTATTGGTGTAATCCGTATTATAAAGAACGTGCCAACCCAGCGCCGCTTTCGTGCTAATAAAGCGCAAATTATCATGATTCTCGCGAGTATCAGTAATCGTTGCCCAGGCTTCCCCATTCGCGAACAGAGTGCCATAGACAAAATAAGGCGGACGATCCAAATTATCTTCAGTTATCGCTGTTAATTGATTCGTGGCGTTGTACCGGGCTGCTTGTGCCGCTAAAAGTCGATCTGCATAAGCTTTCGGCAGCGCTTTAAACCCGGTTTCAATTCCATCTAAAATATAGGGTTCGCTGAGGACATAGTTATTCGCTTCCGAGGTTTCATAATCCCGTTTGTCATAAGGAACCCCTTGACCATAAAGATCGACAAATGCCACATTTTCAGTAAAATCTAATGCCTTTTTAACATTCAACTCCCACAACTTTAAACCGTAAGCTGCATAATTTTCATAGCCCAAGCGCCCTTCCTGATTATATTGCTCTTTACCCTTAACAACGCTAGTGCCATACATCTGATTATTGTCCGTCAACCGCTCAACCTGCCAATGATCCCAAACCGCTTCCGTTTCTGATTTAAACTCTGGATATTTCGCGCCGACAATCTTTAGCCATAATGCTAACCGCCCCAAGTCAATAGCTGACCAACCGATTTCCTCTTTCTTATCCAGTTGACCGTAGTCAACAGGCATTAATGTCTGAGAATTATAGACTTTATTCGGCAATTCATCCTTATAAAGCGGCATCGTTGCCAGTGTTTTTAACAGGCGGCTCATCTTAGTTTTAAATTCAGACTCTGGGATAATCTCCAGTTCATTAGCACTGACTAATGCGGCAATTGCTGCCCCTTGATCCCACATCGTTACTGAGGCAAATCCATCAACAGAATTGACTAATCCGGTTTGATCATTCCAGTTGTATTCAAAATACTCCCAGGCTTGTTCAGCCATTGCCATTTCTTCTGGGGTTAATGTACCTGCACCAGGGGGAATAATTGAACGTTCTGCCGCTTTGAGTTCGGCAGATGTAACAGGAGTACCGGGCAATTTTACCGATTCAGCATCAAGTTTCGCCAACTTAGGATTTTCCTTCGTCTTAGGAGTAATGACTTGAGAAATCGAGACTTCTGGTGATGGAATAGACGCCATATCCGGCTGATTTGACAGGCTTTCCAAACTCGCGATCGCGGCGATGGCTGTAGCAATTCCTCCAGCACAAACCAAAAGAGATAATTTTTTGGGCGGTGGTTCAAAATTAATACTCATGATTCTCCTTGATAACCCGTTTTTATTTATTGATAGAAAATTCAGCAATAACTAGGTCGGCAAAAATACACAAAACCAAATCAAATCTTGTCAATACTCCTTAAGCTTTTACAAATGACCAATGACCAATGACCAATGACTTAAAAAGAAATCCGCACCTGTCCGCTAAAGGCATCATTGTTATAGTCACTATCCCCAGTCGCTCGATTCTGAACATTGGTATAGCGATAACCGAAATCTGCCTCTACATTGGGCGAAATCTTAGCTGTACAACGGGCTTCATACCCATTAGCATTATCAAATTCTCCATCTAATCGCTGGCGTCCTAATGTTGCCGCTAACCGACAACTCAGAAAATCAAAAACATCCCCTTCCCAACCAATCTCGGCATTATAAACTAAGAAATCTGGCGGCGAAAAATAGCCACTTTGCCTCTCTAAATCCTCTTGATAACTCCAGGTAAACAGATTAGCCGCCAGATAAAACTGACCCATTTTCTGCTCTAGCCGACTAAAGGATTGCCACTCTTGATTCCCATCGTTATAAAGCCCCAATCGTAGAAAGGTAAAAAAGCTCGTATCTGGGGCAATCTGCCAGTATACATTGGGACCAAATCGCCAAGCCGTGATTTGATTATCCAGAGTTTCAGCATTAAACTTATAGGGCGCTTGTTCGACAATAAAGGCAGGAAAAATTCCCGATTCTAACTCTCCCGTCGGACTCACCTTAACCGCAATAGGCGCTTCCACCCTAGCGCTCAAATTCAGCGCCGTTGGCAAACGGTCAAACAGATCAACTCCTCCAGCCACCTCCACTGTAACTTGATCTATTTTCCCCTCCCAACCCACTTGAATGGGGATATTGGTCACAGAATCAACATCAGGATGCTCAAAGGAATTAAATCCTGTTTTTAATCGGATAATATTGCCATTGCGTAAACGGAATTGAGCCGTTTCTTCAATAAATAAATTACGTTGATCAAAGTTATCTTGATCATAGCGAAAATCAGTCGTCAAACCTTCTAAAATAATCGAATCACTAGAAGATGAAGCTGAACTCGGTTGGGGTGGCAACTCTGGAGATTCAGGCGGCAATCTTAACCCCGGATTAAAGTTTTCTGGTGCAGCTATCAACAGAGGGAATTGATCAGAATAATCATCTAGTTCAGCCCAAGACGCTTCAGTCAAAGGACGATCTGTTTGAGCGGATGTTACTGTCGATGACGCTACAGAACTATTCAAAGTTCTCCCTGGCAAAGACGGCGACAGGGTTGGTTGTAACGGCACGTTCTCTTTTTTCCCCGACTTAGACATAACCGACGTTTCCGTTATCGTCTTATCCAATTCAGCCAAATTATCCGAAAATGGCATAGAATCTACCTGATTAAAAGTAGCTTGACTGATTGCCTGTAACCTACCAACACTCAATATCCACAACCCGACAGTCCAGATAAAAATCCTTCGGTAATGCCAGCGTATCCTACTTACAGTTGGCAGGAATTGCACAAAGTCTAAACCATAATTGAAACCGTTTACGCTCATGACTAACTCCTGAACAATAAACATCTTAGTCAGTCATGACTGTCCCTTACATCCGGGAAAACTATGAATATTTGATCAAGGAAAGGCAGTCTAATCCGTAAATTTACTGAGTAGAAACCTGAGTCGGGGCGGGTTTAGTCACATCTGGGTGCAACCAAAAAGATAGTCGTGAAACCCGCCCCTACAGACTCACATGGCGCTACATACCGTGAAAAGTACCCACCTAAAAACATTTTTTGAATTTTGTCAATACGTGAATTCTAGGAGAAAGTTTTTGTGACTTAAAACAAATTACCGTAATTCTTCGCTGGTGTCTGCGGCAGTGTCAAGTCCACAATTAACGGAATGATACTGACGTAGAGTGGGAAACCACTGGTACATCAGCATTACTGATAATTAAGTTGATTAATATATAAACCGATCGCATGAGTCACTCAATTCACTCAAATTCTGCCTTGATTCTTATCGTTGATGATGACCGATTTACGCGGATCATGCTGCGTCACATCATCGAAAAAGAGGGTTACAGAGTCGAAGAAGTAGAGAATGGAGAACAATGCCTTGCGACTTACGCCCAGCTACAACCGGATATGGTACTGCTTGATGCAATGATGCCACAGATGGATGGTTTTACCTGTTGCCGCAAACTGCAAGCCTTGATGGGTAGCGATCGCACTCCTATTCTAATGATTACGGGATTGAATGACCAAACCTCCGTGGATCGGGCGTTTGAAGCGGGTGCGGTGGATTATGTGACTAAACCGATTCACGCCCCCGTGTTACGGCGACGAGTGCGTCGTCTGCTGGAAGCGAGTTGGGCGGAGAAGGCGTTACGCAAAAGCGAGAAGCAATATCGTTCCGTGGTGGAAAATCTCAAAGAAGTGATCTTCCAAATGAATGCTGAACGACAATTAACCTTTCTTAATCCTGCTTGGACAGAAATTACAGGATTTTCTATACCCGAAAGTCTTGGTAAGCGCTTTGTAGACTTCATTCACCCTGATGATCGTCACGATCATGACGCACAATTCCACTATCTACTCCAATCCTATTCAGTTAACGCCTTACAGGTGGGTAAAGATAAAGCCGCAGAACAAGATCTCACCCCTCAAACGCCAGATTGCTGTTACCAAGTTCGCTATTTATCAAAAAATGGGACGGTCGCCTATATTGAAGTGTATGCCCGCCTACTCTTAAATGAAAATGGGACTCTCAGAGGAATTTCCGGCACACTCAATGATATCACTGAACGCAAGCAAGCCGAGGAAGAATTGCAGCGTCAAAATCAGATTTTGCAACAGGAATTAAATCAAGCCGCCGACTACGTGCGATCGCTCTTACCCCGCCCCATTACGGAATCGGTTGTCACGATTGAACAGCAGTTTGTTCCCTCGTTGCAGTTAGGGGGTGATGCCTTTGATTATTATTGGCTAGATTCGGAACATTTAGTCATGTACCTGTTAGATGTCGCCGGACATGGGGTGAAGTCCGCCCTGCTATCGGTATCAGTGTTGAATATTCTGCGATCGCAGTCTCTAGCCAACACCAACTTTTACCAACCCAGCGCGGTTCTCACGGCACTGAATACCATCTTTCAGATGGGTGACACCGGAGATGACTATTTCACCATTTGGTATGGCGTTTACAACCGGACTAATCGCACCTTAGTTTATGCTTGTGCTGGACATCCTCCCGCTCTTTTACTGGCTGATACTTCAACTCCCATACAACGGTTGGAAGCGATGAGTATTCCCATTGGTATGCTTCCAGAAGCCGATTTTGATGAAGATTTATGCGAAATTCAACCCGACAGCACACTCTATTTATTTAGTGACGGAGTTTATGAAATTCATCAAGCCAATGGCGAAATTTGGGGGCTTAATGCATTCTCTGAAGTTCTAGAAATTAGCAGTTTATCCGCCAATAACACTCTAACACAAGTTTTTAAACATATCCAATCCCTTGGCTGTAATGGTGTCCTTTCTGATGACTTTTCCTTGTTGAAAATTAGATTGTCTTAATTTTTTAGGGAGCTAGACGTACCTGGATATAAATCATGAGTGTTTTATTCAGAAATATTTAGACGTTTTAAACCCTGACTGTTGCCTCTCCCCACCACAAGATTATGACCAATGAAAACAAACACCAAGCAGACATCCTAAATCTTAGCGCCTTCCGTCCTCAGCCCGCCGTCTTTTGCTTGCTCATCCTCAGTCTGCTCCTACCTTTAATAAGTTGTGCCAGAACGGAAACAGAAATCGCTGAATCTCCGCCAACGTCCTCCGTCGAAACCACCGCCGTGCAACAGGTCACCGGAGAACCTGTCAGAGTGGGAATTCTTGCTATTGATAGTGCTGTATCTGTTAACGAACGGTATAGTCCTTTATTGAACTATCTCTCTAAAGTTACGAATCGTCCTTTTGAATTAATACCCTTAACTCAGGAAAGTCAATTTACGGAAGTAGCAGAGGGAAATCTGGATTTTACCC
>CAKZMA010000440.1 GCA_937127375.1 uncultured Coleofasciculus sp.
AGCTCCCCCAGCTTCCCCAGCTTCCCCAGCTTCCCCAGCTCCCCCAGCTCCCCCATCGCCCTGACTCAAGCGTTTGACTGATTATCCCATCGCCGCACGCAGATCATCGAGATTTTTCCGGATTGTTGCTGTAGTCGGATGATTAGCGCCGAGTCGTTCTTCACAAATTGTCAACGCTTGGACATAAAGGGGTTCAGCTAATTCATATTCTCCTTGAGACGAATAAAGTCCTGCCAAATTATTCAAATTTTGTGCCACATCTGGATGCTCATCCCCTAGCCAGCGTTTTCCTAACTCCCAGGCTTGGGAATAGAACTCTTTGGCTTTGTCATGACGTCCTTGAAAGAAGTAGAGTATTGCCAAATTATTCAGATTTTGGGCTACATCTGGATGTTCATCTCCCAGTAAGCGTTTCCGCAACTCTAAGGCTTGCAGATAGAGAGGTTCGGCTTCATCGTAGCGTCCCTGCGTGGAATAAAGTTCGGCGAGATTTTTATAGAGTACGGCTAAGTTATTCAGGCTGGTTAAAACATCGGGATGCTCCTCTCCTAAGAACTGTCTACCCACATCCAACACCTCCACATAAAGAGGTTCGGCTTGCTCGTAGCGTCCTTGATAATGGTAGAGCAATGCTAAGTTATTTAGGCTGGTCACTACATCAGGATGGTTCGCACCAAATAACCGTTTCCTTAAGTCCAACGCTTGGCGATAAAGAGGTTCAGCTTCCTCGTACTGTCCTTGGGAGTGGTGGAGTAAGGCTAAATTATTCAGATTCGTGGCGATATCTGGATGATTATCACCCAATAAACGTTGCCAGATTTCCAAGGCTTGGCGATAGAGAGGTTCGGCTTCACCCTGGCGTCCTTGAGAGAAGTAGAGTCCGGCTAAGTTGTTGAGGCTTTGTGCCACATCGGGATGATTATCACCGAATAAGCGTTTCCTGATTTCCCAGGCTTGCAGATAGAGGGGTTCGGCTTCGTCGTAGCGTTCTTGGCAGAAATAAAGTGCAGCTAGATTGTTCAGGTTAGTCGCCACATCCGGATGCTCATCCCCCAACAAGCGTCTCATCACTTCCAAGGCTTGCAGATAGAGGGGTTCGGCTTGTTTGTAGTGTCCTTGGGTTCTGTAGAGTTCTGCCAAATTATTCAGGCTAGTGGCGACATCGGGATGGTTCCTTCCCAGTAAGCGTTTCCTCAGTTCCAAGGCTTGCAGATAAAGGGGTTTGGCTTGGTCATAGCGTCCCAGTAAGAAGTAAAGTAAGGCTAGGTTGTTAAGACTGGTGGCAACATCGGGATGGTTCTCTCCTAAGCTGCGTTTCCTTAAATCCAAAGCTTGCAGATAAAGAGATTCGGCTTCCTCGTAGCGTCCTTGGAAAAAGTAGAGGGCGGCGATATCGTTGAGGCTAATGGCGACATCGGGATGGTTCTCTCCTAAGTTACGTTTCCTTATGTCTAAGGCTTGCAGATAAAGCGGTTCGGCTTGGGGATATTGTCCCTGAGAGTGATAGAGTCGTGCTAGGTTGTTGAGGCTGGTGGCAATATCAGGATGGTTATCTCCTAAGTTACGTTTCCTTATGTCTAAGGCTTGCAGATAAAGCGGTTCGGCTTGGTCGTAGCGTCCTTGGGTTCTGTATAGTTCCGCCAGATGATTCAGCGTTGTCGCTAAGTCAGTGTCTAACCCCAATCGTCGTTGCCGGTCAACCGCTTTATGGAAATATTCAACGGCGAGGGCAAGTTCGTGCTGGTAATCCTCAAATTCTCCATTTTCCAGTCGGCTTTGATAGAGTTGTCCGAGTTGAGCATACAAGTTCGCCAGACTCGGGTCTTGGCTTCCCCCTTTTGCTTCAGTTTGTTGAATTAAGGCTTTGAGGTCTGCTAATGGTATCACCTGGTTTGCCCCCTGATGCCAGTATTTATTTATCCTTCCTGTACTATAGCAATCCTTTCTCAAGGAGGTTAGGGTAGGTGTTAGGTGGTAAATTGCTCTTGGCAATAGGCTATCAAAGTGCGAGCGTTTCCCTGGCTCGCGCTATCTGGTTTATTGAAATTGATTAAAGATGTAAGTTAAAATCGATGGATTCTCAAATGTATACAACTTAATGATTAGGATCTAGCCGCTTCCCAAAAACTATATAGGATCAGATAATGCTAACCAGGCTAAAAGTTTCTGGCTTTAAAAACCTTGTTAATGTGGATGTCCGCTTTAGTCCATTTACCTGTGTAGCGGGTGTAAATGGCGTAGGCAAATCTAACTTGTTTGATGCGATTAGGTTTTTGTCAGCCTTAGCCGATCTTCCTCTAATTGAAGCTGCTTTATCTGTTCGAGATGAGGGCGGTAGGACAGGAGATGTCCGTAGTCTGTTTCATCGGATTGGCAATGACTATGCTCCACAGATGTCATTTGAAGCTGAGATGATTGTGCCAGGTGAAGGTGTTGATGATTTAGGACAAACTGCCGAAGCTAGTATTACTTTTCTTCGCTACTCTATAGAGCTAGCCTATCGACCAGATGATAGTCTCCGCTCATTAGGGTCACTGGAACTACTTAAAGAAGAGTTAGTTCATATTAATCTTGGTGATGCCCCTAAGCATCTGCTATTTAATCACAAGGCGAAAACTTGGCGCAAGTCGGCGGTGAAAGGACAGCGCCGAGTCCCTTATTTTATTTCTACAGAAGGTGAGGGGACAAATCGAGTGATTAAGCTCCATCAAGACGGCGGAAGCAGTGGTAGACCCTTAGCTCGCTCAGCAGCTGATCTGCCTCGAACTGTACTGTCTGTGACCAATGCAGCCGAAAGCCCAACGGCACTACTAGCACGTCGGGAAATGCAATCTTGGCAGTTACTACAGCTAGAACCTTCTTCTTTACGACAACCCGACGAATTTACGGCACCGACAAAATTAGGAACAGATGGCTCTCATCTGGCTTCAACTCTCTATCATTTGGCACGGCTGAGAAAAAATCTCCGCAAATCTGATCAGGAAGCCGAAGCGCAGGTTTATGCTCAAGTTGCAGGTCGTTTGGCAGAATTGCTCGATGATGTTGGGGAGGTAGGAATAGAGCGGGATGATCGTCGCGAACTGCTCACATTAATGGTCACGACTAGAGATGGTACCACCCATCCAGCGCGATCGCTCTCAGATGGAACGATGCGTTTTTTGGCGTTAGCGGTACTGGAATTAGACCCAGAAGCTCAAGGTTTGTTGTGCTTGGAGGAACCTGAAAATGGTATTCATCCAGAGCGTATTCCGAAGATCCTCAGACTCTTACAAGACATTGCCACGGATGTTGAAGAACCTGTTGATCAGGACAATCCCCTACGCCAAGTAATCATCAATACCCACTCGCCAGCCGTTGTACAGCAAGTCCCAGAAGATAGTCTCTTAGTTGCTGAGTTGAAGGAAGAAAAAGCACCGTCAGGACAATGGTTTAAAGGGGTACGCTTTAGTTGTCTACCGAATACTTGGCGACACCTTAAAGTTGCGGAAACCGAAAATACAAGTACTGTTCCTTTAGGTAAACTTCTCGCGTACTATCCAGTCCCAGTGGGCTGATTTTCGACGCTTGCCACAACAACCACAGGATCACTCAAAGAGAATTGAATTGAGTTTGAACCTTTACCCTTGCGACCTTTTATTTATACACAGGGATGCCGAAAAAGAGCCTCGTGAGAAACGAGTTGCTGAAATTCAAAAAGCCGTTGAGGGGATCAGGGAATCAGTTTCTGTGTCGGTTATCTGTGTTGTACCTGTGCGGATGACAGAAGCTTGGTTATTATTTGACGAAGCTGCCATACGCAGGGCGGCAGAAAATCCCAGAGGAAAGCAACCTTTAAATTTGCCAAACCTCTCTAAATGTGAGGAGTTACCTGATCCAAAACAATATCTTTGTCAACTTCTGCGTCAAGCAAGTGGGTTGACAGGTCGGCGACTAAAGAAATTTCGCGCCAGAGAGCGAGAGAAGATTCAACGAATCGCTGAACTTATCGATGACTTTTCAGAACTGCGGAGTCTGTCTGCCTTTCAAATACTAGAAGCCGACATAAAACAGATGCTTAAAAGACAGAGTTGGTGAGTAAATTATAAATTTAATCCAGTTCTCGTAATTCCCTCGAAAATTGAGGAGATTAAAAAAATATAAAATTTTTACTCAAAGTTCATTCGTTCATTAACAATTAAAACCGTCTTTCAATAAAAGTCTAATCATTGAGTCAAACTCTAAGATGTATCCAAATTAGCAAACCGCTGACCCAGTTTTGGGTTAGCACTCATTAGTAACGTTCCTCATACAATTGTTGGACTTAAGTGGAGGCACTAGCTGTGCAATCTGAAACTGTGAGAGTCAGGCGTGTATCCGGCGCTTTTGCCCTGATTGATAGTTTAAAGCGCCATGGTGTGAAGCACATTTTCGGTTATCCGGGCGGTGCGAATCTACCAATTTACGATGAAATCTACCAAGCGGAAGCCGCAGGCGAACTCCAACATATTCTGGTGCGACACGAACAGGGTGCTGCCCATGCTGCTGACGGGTATGCCCGGGCGACAGGTAAAGTGGGCATCTGTTTGGCAACCTCCGGACCGGGAGCCACGAATTTGGTCACAGGTTTAGCCACGGCGAGTTTGGACTCTGTGCCAATGATTGCAATTACGGGACAGGTTCCCCGTGGGGCAATCGGTACGGATGGATTCCAAGAAATTGATATTTTCGGCATTACGCTGCCAATTGTCAAGCATTCCTATTTAGTGAATGATGCTCGCGATATTCCTAAGATTGTGGCGGAAGCGTTTCACATTGCGAGTACGGGTAGACCGGGACCAGTGTTAATTGATATTCCCAAAGATGTGGGAATGGAGCAATTTGATTACTTTCCCGTGGAGCCAGGTACGATTAAGCTACCGGGATACCGTCCCACGGTGAAAGGGAATTCTAACCAAGTTAACAAAGCACTAGATTTGATCCGGGCAGCGAAGAAACCGTTACTCTATGTAGGTGGCGGTGCGATCGCGGCAAGTGCCCAGGGAGAACTTCTGGAACTGGCGGAACATTTTCAGATTCCGGTGACAACGACGCTGATGGGTAAGGGAGCATTTGATGAGTCCCATCCCTTAGCTTTGGGAATGTTAGGGATGCACGGCACGGCGTATGCTAACTTTGCCGTGAGTGAATGTGACCTGTTAATCGCCTTGGGTGCCCGCTTTGATGACCGGGTGGCAAGTTTGCCGAAACAGTTTGCGGCTGAGGCGAAGGTGATTCACATCGATATTGATCCGGCGGAAGTGGGTAAAAATCGGAACACTGATGTACCCATTGTTGGCGACGTGCGGCAGGTGTTAATTGACCTGTTGCGGCGTTCTCATCAACTTGGGAATGGTATCGATCCCAACCAGACGAAAGCGTGGTGCGATCGCCTGCAACAGTGGCGGGATGAGTATCCCTTAGATTTGCCCCATCCCCAGGAGAATCTTTCCCCCCAAGAAGTGATTGTGGAAGTTGCTCGTCAATCCCCCCACGCTTATTACACCACTGATGTCGGTCAACACCAAATGTGGGCGGCTCAATTCTTGAAAAATAAGCCCCGTCACTGGATCTCTAGTGGCGGTTTGGGGACAATGGGATTTGGCTTGCCTGCGGCTGTAGGGGTAAAAGTGGCTCTCCCCTCAGAACCGGTGATTTGTATCAGTGGTGATGGGAGTTTCCAGATGAATATGCAGGAACTGGGTACAATCGCCCAATACGGCATTGGTGTCAAGATTGTCATCCTCAACAATGGTTGGCTGGGAATGGTGCGCCAATGGCAGCATTTGTTCTATGGCGATCGCTATGAAGCGACGAATCTGGAAGTCGGCACACCGGAGTTTGTGAATCTGGCTCAGGTGTATGGAATTAATGCCATTAAGGTGACACAGCGTCAGGCTTTACCTGAGGCGATCGCTCAAATGCTTGCCCATGACGGTCCAGTGCTTGTAGATGTGCGCGTTACCCGCAATGAGGACTGTTATCCCATGGTTGCTCCCGGTCATACTAATAGCGACATGATGGGGTTGCACCCTCATAACCCAGAGCCGATTTCACCCACTATCCTGACGTGTTCTAACTGCGGAACCGAAAATCCAGCGACGCATAAATGTTGTTGTGAATGCGGCACGAAACTGTTGGATCTACAATCAACGGTTGCTCTGAGCTAATTGGTGACGAGCGCCAGGTGAGGGCAGTGGGGGAAGAGGAGATAGGGGAGATAGGGGAGATAGGGGAGATAGGGGAGATGAGGGAGATAGGG
>CAKZMA010000441.1 GCA_937127375.1 uncultured Coleofasciculus sp.
TGTATTCTTGGTTTCAGCAATATATTGCAGCAAATGTTCATAATCTGCATCAATCCCTTGACCTTTATCAACCGTATCATCTTCCTGAACACGCTGTTCTAAATAATGTAAAACTTCAAGCCGTTCCTCCTTATTCAAACTGTCAATTTGGGTGAAAAAATCTTTTAATTGTGGACTCATACTTCCTCCAAAATACTTCAAATAAGCTAGGTTAAAACTAAGGTCACCAGGTAAACCCTTTGCAGCCCCAACTCCCCCTAATTTTACTGCTAAATCATAAGCAATTCCTGCCATTATCCTTGCACCAACCCATCTAACATCTCAACCACCTCATCCATTTGTCGCCAAAACTCCCGCCCAGACTCCTGCCAATCTGACCAGAGTTCCGGTAAACTACGGTTGTC
Source organism: uncultured Coleofasciculus sp. (assembly GCA_937127375.1). Lineage (GTDB taxonomy): Bacteria > Cyanobacteriota > Cyanobacteriia > Cyanobacteriales > Coleofasciculaceae > Coleofasciculus. Next base: position 405 of record CAKZMA010000441.1, read on the forward strand.
TGTCTCCGTCCCATTTTCTAATACCCGACGCACATAAAGCGGAATTGACAAACTATAATCCTGCTGACGCACCTCCTCTACCGTCACCACCTTCGCAAAGCCTTCCTCATCGGTAAAATCCCGATAGGCTGCTAAAATCCGTTCCTGGTGTTCCGGCTTCAAAAGAGTTTGAGGGTACGATACTCTCCCCCCTTGCGCTTCACCTCCGCCAACGCCGACACCAACATTCCCCCCGTTCCGCAGGTGGGGTCATAGATACTCTCTCCCGACTGGGGTTCTAGCATTTGCACCATCCAGTGAAACACCGTGCGATTGGTGTAAAACTCCTGCGCCGTATGTCCACTATCATCAGCAAACTTCTTCACCAAATACTCATACGCATTCCCTAACTCATCCTCTGGGACATTCCCCAGGGAAAGTTATACAGTGGAAAAATGCTCTAACAAATCCTTAAGAATACTATCAGTCGTGTTTTCTAGGGGATAACTTTAGAGACTTATCTAGCCCAAGTACAGAGCTTAGTTTCAGAGGATTTTCAGGAACTAGCGGGTAAGCAAACCTGAAAACAACTACCGATACCGACTTGACTGGTGACAGTGATTCCCCCACCGTGCTGACGGATAATCGCTTGAGCAATCGCCAATCCTAAACCAGAGCCACCCTGAGCATAAGAGCGAGAGCTATCACCCCGCCACAACCGTTCAAAAACCTTATTCAAATCTTCAGAAGCAATCCCAATTCCCGTATCCGCCACCGTTACCTGAATCTCCCGATTAAGCGCAACCCCAATAATTTCTACTTTCCCTCCTGGCAAAGTGTACTGAAGCGCATTTTGAATCAAATTCGTAAAAGCTCGTATTAGTTTCGCTTCATCACCCACTAACTCCAAGTGATTCCTAGCTTCTAGCTTCAATTCAATTTCTTTAGCTTCTGCCTGGGGCTGATATAAGCGAACCAAATCCACCAGCAAAGCCGTCAGATCAATAGTTTGGTATTCAAAATCAGCAACTTGACCCGTTCGTGCTAACAGCAACAAATCCTCCGTGAGTTGAGACATTTGATTCGCTGCCGACGCGATCGCGCGAAACTTTTCTTCATCAGTAGCTCGCATACCTTGAGCATAAGTCAAAGCGACTTCAGCATTCGTGCTAACTGCCATGAGCGGACTGCGTAATTCGTGGGAGGCATCGGCAGTAAACTGTTTTAAGCGCTCATAGCTTTCCTCAATGGGCTGCATCACCTGACGGTTGAGCCAGCTTCCTCCAATAGCATAGAGAAGCAACCCAACGAACGCCCCAAATCCAAACCCCCAATCGAGTTCGTTGATAGTTTCGTTTAACTCTTCGAGAGATTGGCTAACTCGAATATAGCCAATCAACTGTTCATCCTCATTATCAAAAACAGGTAAAGTAACCGCTTGCACTGACCGAGCTTGGGTTTGAACCTGTACCGTTAAGGTAGGGCTAAAGCGTAGAGTTCTCATCGGCTCACCTCGCTGTTCAAGCAAACGCCCCTGAACGTCAAACACCTGTAAGGTTTGGTCTTGCTCCTCTAATGCTCCCTCTGAGAAGTTTGTTTCTAGCTCAATCTCTCCGTCCTCTAATTCCGCCCCGGCTGCTGCTCCTAGTCCCAAAGTCACCAATTGATTGGTCAGTTGTTGCCTCAAGTTGCGGACAAAAACGAATCTGACAGCAACAGCAAACCCCGTCAGGACGATGGCAAACACCAGTAGGTTAGATAAAAGCAGCCGAATTCTAATTTGTTTGAAGTTAGACAACTGATAAAAACTTCTCCTTCATTTCTGTTGAGTTTTTTGGAATGCTGGTTGACTGACCAAAAATCTTCGCGTAGGTTGGATTGAGGTAACGTAGGCGAAGCCTTCTCGTAGAGTAATTCAATACCAGCAAGCGTTTCGTTGGGTTACGCGATCACTAACCCATCCTACGATAGAACCAAGCTTTCAAAAGTTTTGTCAGTGAACCAGTTCGGAAGGTTTGAGTACATGGATTCAAAAAACAAAAACTCTCAAGCTGAACCTAAACGATAACCAATCCCATAAACCGTTTCAATCTCAGAGCCTGAACCTCCAGCCTCTTTAATTTTACGTCGCAGGTTAGTAATATGGGTCTTTACTGTTCCTTCCATTGAGGAGTTCTCGAACTCCCAGAGTTGCTCAAGAATCACCGATCGCGTGAGCACTTGTCGGGGGTGGCGTAAAAAATATTCTAAAATTAGGTACTCTTTCGGGGTTAGGGATAATAGATTGTCTCCATAGGTGACTTCTGCGGTACTCGGATCAAGCTTTAAGTCACCATAGCTCAAAATCACAGGCTTCGTTTCAGAACTTCGACGAGCCAAGGCTCTAATTCGGGCAGCTAATTCCTGAAGTTTAAAAGGTTTCACTAAATAGTCATCTGCCCCCGCATCTAACCCCATGACTTTATCGCTGGTCGTATCTTTAGCAGTCAGCATCAAAATCAACGCTGGAGATTGAGCTGCCCGTAGCTTTTTGCAGAGGCTAATGCCATCTAATCTCGGTAACATCAAATCTAACAAAATTAGGTCATATTCCGTCGCCTGGGCATATTCCCATCCCTCAACGCCATCCTGAGCAATTTCCACAACGTGGTGTTGATGTCGTAAGTCTTCTGCCAGAGGTTTAGCAATGCGATCATCATCTTCCACTAATAAAATTTTCATTCTCAGAGTATAGTTCTTTTCTTCGCTGTCTCTACTTTTTTGTGCTTAACCTTAAGCTCATTATCTTGATTCTAAAAGCATCTTATCGAGTTCTTGACATTTTCTTTTTACCTTAGAGTTATCCAACGAATAGGAGACTGACAATCATGAAAAATTCAATCAAAATCGCCCTCGCTACTACCTTAACAGCGGTAATCGGAGCAGGCGGAATCGCTGCGGTGGCTTTCGCCCAAAATCTCGAAAATCAACAAGAAACTGAACGCTTACAATCTTTAGCCAAAATTACCCTCGAAGAAGCCCAGCAAGCTGCTGAATCTGCGGTAGGAGGAACGGCGAACAGCGTTGAGCTAGAAACTGAAGACGGTAGCTTAGTGTACGAAGTTGAAATCGGTCAGACCGAAGTATATATTGATGCAGGTAACGGAACTGTCCTTTATACCGAAAACGAAGACGATGAGGATGAAATCTCTGAAGCTTCTCGACCCCAAGGGAGCATCCAAGTCCCTGATTCCGACGATGACTAAACCAACCCTAACCTGAGTGCAAAGCTGAAGTCAATCATGTTGAACCCCCACCCAAACTCCCAGGGAATCCAGAAACGTGCTGATAAGAATCTAGGGATTACCGCCCTATTGACCCTATTTGTCCCGTTTGGCGGTTACATTTACACACTCCGTTACACGGCTGCGGTTCTTACCTTCTTAGCAACGATGTTTCTCTTTTCAGCAGAGGAGATGGAGATAGTAGATGATGATGTCCTTAGTCCTCTCTATGGCTTATTTGCCGTTAGTGCTGCGGTAGAAAACTCTTTATCAGTCCGCAAAGCCAGAGAACTAACCCGAAAACCAGGATTAACGCCTTTGTCAACTGCGCCTATCTCCTTTCCCCAGGCTCAAGTCCAAATTATTAAAGTTGGCAAGCAACAAGGGGAGATGACCGTTACTGATTTTGTCGTCGCCACTGAGTTACCACCCGCTCAAGTCAAAGAAACCCTGATGGAGTTAGAACACTCAGATTTAGTACGCTCCCATAATCGTGAGTCTGATGGTGTAGTGGTTTACCAAGTTATTTGAGTGCCGTTAAGATTCCGATTCGGCTTTCAACCATTGTTTTAAAGAGCTTTTAAAAGAGCGTCGGGCTTGCCAAAGTTCCGAACTGGAGATACAAGCAGCTAACCACACAAACCCCGCTGCGTAACCAGCGATTATGTCAGTGGGGTAGTGGACTCCTAAGTATAAGCGACTAAAACCAATCGCGAGAACCAAGGGAACGAGAAGAAGCCAAAGTACCCCTCGCCATTTCGGAAAGTTAATCGCCAAGATATAAGCAATCATGCTATAGATCACTAGAGAAATCATGGCGTGACCACTCGGAAAACTATAAAATTGCACATCCACAATTTGCTCCCATAGTTGAGGACGATCCCGTGCAAATATCTTTTTTAGCAACACATTCAGTCCCGATGCACCAAAGGCAGCAATAACAAAAACTGTTGCTTCTGAGCGTTTTTTTAAGTAGATCAAAGCCGAAGTGGTGACAATGATTAAGCCAGCTAGAACACTGGTATTCCCTAGAAATGTCACCCCAACCATAATTTGATCGAGTAAAGGCGTATGCCACTCTTGGAGAGTAAGAAGAATTTGCTGGTCGAAAGCGAAACTTTCTTGATCTAAAATATCTTCAGAAATTTCTGCAAAACCCCACAACGCCAGCCCTGCTAAGACAAAGCCTAAAAACCTGATGGTTAAAAGTACAGGCAGTAAATATTTGGGGACGGAACGAAAAAGAAGCAGTGATATTTTCTTAAACAGATCGTGCATGATTTGACTTAGAGTTAACTATACCCGGCTTAATCTGAATCAATTCGAGAACTTTTGGACTGATTCAGATTAAGCTCAAAGAGCGAGTCCGCAAAAAGGAGAATCTTATCTTCCCTAATTTGACCCAGCTCAAGGGGGTTCCAAACAAAGATAAATGACCGAGAAAAAAACATCCTCTATCAATCAGTTGATTTCTAGTCTTGAAACTGAACTACTGCCTGAGCTTCATCTAGAAAGCCTCAATCCCCACGACCCAGTAGTGGTAGTTCATCTGCCTAACCCCTGGCAACTTTTGGGAACAGGAAACTACGCTGCCGTAGTGTATCACCAAGACCATCCCGACTTCGTAGTTAAAATCTATGCCCCTGGACGACCTGGCTTTGAAGAAGAAGTAGAGGTTTACCGTCGCTTAGGCTCTCATCCCGCCTTTTCCGAGTGTCTGTATGCCCAAGATGGGGCGTTAGTCTTAAAGCGATTGCAGGGAATTACCCTCTACGACTCCATCTTTCTAAGGAAAAGGGGGGATTAGCAATAACTAAATCAAAGGTCGCTAGTTTTCCTGTCCCCGCATCGGTGAACTTAGGGTCGCGTAAAGTATCGCCCTGCTCAATGGTAAAGTCTTCGATGCCATGTAGCAGCAGATTCATCTTTGCGGTGGCTGCGGTGGTAATATTCTTCTCTTGACCATAGAGTTTTCCGAAGAGCGATCGCGGATCTCCTTCCTTACGTTTAATATAATCAATCACCGCCAACAGCATTCCTCCTGTCCCGCAAGCGGGGTCATATACCGTTTCCCCTTCCTGGGGGTCTAACATCGCCACCATCAGCCGTACTACACTACGCGGGGTGTAAAATTCTCCAGCTTTCTTCTTGGTGGTATCCGCAAAATTCTTAATCAGGTACTCGTAAGCATCCCCCAAAATATCGCTTTCAATGCGACTCGGACGCAGAGACAATTGAGAAAAATGCTCAAGCAAATCTTTCAGGAGGGCATCGGGTAAACGGTCTTTGTTTGTCCATTCCGTATCCCCAAACACACCCCAGAGATGGTCATAGTTGGCAGACTGAATCGCGTAGAGGGCATTCTTGAGCGCTCGTCCCACATTCGTCGGCACCTCTCGCACATTCTGCCAATGGCTACCCGGCGGAATCTTAAAACGGTGTTCATGGAAAGAGAATGACGAAGTAGGACTCCCATTATAAAATTAGCACCGTAGGTGGATGAGTTAACGATCCTTTTATCCATAGAGCCAAGGATAAGTGGTGACGTATGACCTTATGTTAAGAATCAGAAGGGATTGACCTGAAACCATGACCAAAATCAGGCATGATTAGGGCAGCCCCGTTAAAA
>CAKZMA010000442.1 GCA_937127375.1 uncultured Coleofasciculus sp.
CTGGATTTGGAGAAACGATTAGCCGTCTACGCCCAATCTGCTCCACTAACTCACTTTTTGATTTTAGCCCCAATTCCTGCGCGATTTCTTCCAGTCCACGCGCCCCCGTCGGTGTAACCGTTAGATTGAGTCTTTGCTTGAGTTCATCCTGATCAACAGGTTCCCCCCGCATTCGTTTTTTTCCCTTGGGCATATCTACTGTTAGTTCACGCGCATATTCTGCACGTCATGCTAACATCTGGACTTTTTCGGTTGCGGGGTATTTGTTTTATGTTTGTTTATACGTATTAACTGGTATATTGATTGAAAAGAGCTTAGAATATACGTATTTAAATAAAAACAATGCCAGCCCCACAGCTTTGGACGGCACCGGGTCTGGCATTGACTCCCATCAATAGGAGCAATTTCAATCCTATGCCAAATTTCTCAAAAAGTACGTGCGATCGCGACTTAATTCGCCCATCCACCAACCAGAGGGGTTATCAGCAAGCCTTGGATGATTTTGCGATCGCCTCTCTCCTCTCTCGCCTGCAAACCCTCTGTAACACTGAGTTTGATGCAGTCGGGATGAATGTAAGCCAATCGGAACTGGAAAGCCTCGCTGCGATCCTGATCCGAGAGTTAACCGCGACTCTCAATGGCAAAATTGTATCCGGCTACCTTAAAACTATGGGTTATGGCGGCTGCGACTTGCCCATCAGCTTTAGTCACAAGCGATTCTCAGCCGTTGAACTCCCCACCAGTTTCCCTCACGTCAAGCCACCGAGATTCCTCTATGGGGATAAGCTGCAATGGATTCGCGATCGCGCAGACAGCCTCAACCCGAAACTCCCCAATCCGCCAACATCTCCAGACTGGGGAACTGCGATCGGCAGATTCTACGGCTTTGCGTCTCATCACTGTGGTTGGACATGGTGTTATCTGATTTGGCTGGACAAATGTTCCCCCAGTTCCCGGTGGACGGTGGCTGATACGGCTTGGGAAGATGACCTGGAACCTTGGGAGGAAAGCCGATGAAACCCCGTCCTATTACTGAACGCGAACAGGCTTTAATTGACCTCTACGGCTACTGTCAACTGGGAATGACGCCGCAACAGTTTTATGCGAAATGGCTGGTGAATCATGAAACGATGGCTTTTATCTGTTCCCGTTCCATGTCTACTGTTGATAGTTGGTTTAGAAGAGGTGGCAATTACCGCCGTCCTCAACCTAGAGATTTGCGCCATCTCGCTGTTGTGGACTTTGTGCTGGAACATTATGAGGAGATTCCGCCTGAACTTTTGAATGTGCTTTGTCCGGGTTTTGGGAATTTCTAGGAATTTCAACAAAGCGTAATATTATTGTAGAGATATTCCGGCGGAATATCTCTACCTTCCCCGATGGGAAATATACTGATAACATCGGTTGTAAAAGCGAAACTGGCACGTAGCGGGTAAGGTGGCTGATGGGATTCTACCGACGGTGGCGCAAGTGGTTTATTCTTCCCCTAGTATTGGCTGGGGTAGGTGCAGAATTATTGGCGGCTGCATCGATTCGGGGACAGGAAATAGATGCAGTTTCGCCAGTTGAGTATAGTCCGTTTGTGGATAATCAGGGGATGCCCATCGAAGCGGGATTAAACCCCACGTACCGCCAGAGGCGATCGCAACCCTTCCAAAAGCAGACGACTCTCCCCGATGTGCCTCAACGTCCTCAATCACCAAGGCGTAATCCTATTCCTTCCAGGAGATCTATTGCGATCGCGGATATCCAAGTTCGCTTTGTTGATCAAGACGGTCAACCCACTCCCGGAAACACTCGTCCTTATATCATTACGCGAGAATTTGACCTGCAACCCGGAGACGTGTATCGCCCGGATGTCGCCCAGCAGGGATTAGAACGAGTCACGCAGTTAGATAGTGTCGAGGATGCTACCCTCAGTCTCCAACAGACCAATCAACCCAATCAAATTGTCATGATTGTGAATGTGGTAGAGGATTCATCCTTTAATGTCACGGCTTTTCCCAGTTCAAGTCGGGCAAAAGGGATTTATGGGGTGTTGCGGTTAGAGGAGGAGAATCTGGGCGGGAATAATCAGAACTTGGCGCTAGAACTGGAAGGGGGCGAAGATACCCTAGGATTTGAGGTGAGTTTTACTGATCCGTGGATTGCGGGTGATCCGTTGCGGACAGGGTACAGTTTGGCAGTGTTTAATCAGCGTTCTCCCTCGGAGGTGTTTATTGGCGGCGATCGCGAGGTGGATTTGCCGAATGGGGAAACGCCCTGGGTGCATCGTTTGGGGGGAAGCGGGGAAGTGTTTCGTCCTCTGGGAGGGAATTGGCAGGCTGGAGTAGGAGTATCTTATCAGCGGGTGTCGATTCGGGATCAGGCGTTTACCGATCAGGTGCAACCAGTGGATGAATTTGGCAATCCGTTGAGTTTAAGCGATCGCGGTCAAGATGATTTATTGACGGTGAATCTATCAGCGGTACAAGATAATCGCGATGATACCGATTATCCCAGCCAAGGATCTAATGTCAGAGTCGGAATGGATCAGTCGGTTCCTGTGGGTGAAGCCGATATTATTTTTAACCGGGTGAATGGAAGTTATACCCAGTATGTGCCGATGGAGTTATTTGGGTTCACCTCTGGCGATCAAACCTTGGTGTTTAATCTTCAGGGGGGAACCGTGATTGGCGATTTACCTGCTTATGAAGCCTTTAGCCTCGGCGGGGGGAGTTCCGTGCGCGGCTATCAGAGTGGGGAGGTGGGTGCAGGTCGGTCTTACCTGCAAGCCACGGCGGAATATCGGTTTCCAGTGTTTACTTGGTTAGGGGGTCGGATATTTGCTGATTATGCCACAGATTTAGGTTCAGGGGATACGGTTACTGGGGAACCGGGAGAGGTGCGAGATAAGCCAGGGAGTGGATTGGGTTATGGGGTTGGGGTGAGAGTGCGATCGCCCTTTGGTCCAGTACAGGTTGATTTTGGCTTAAATGATCAGGGAGATTCTCAGGTGCATTTTGGCGTAGGGGAACGGTTTTGAAATCATGTCTTCATGCATTCATGTATTCATGTATTCATGTATTCGTAACAGTCAAAAATAGAAATATCTTACCTTTAATTCTCATGTAGGGGCGACCCGCCTGCACAAATCAACAACTGTATCCACTCAATTGAATCGGGTCGCCCTTTACTAACATTTTTTTGAACCAGCCAGTTTCCGGGATATTGCACAGAGAACAAATTTGGTTCTGTGTAAGTAACCCCGTTTGTCGTTTGCGCTTGAACCGGGAGGATTTTCAGCGGGAGATGCGGTTGGTCATTAACGCTAACAACGGCTGCACTCAAAAGAACTATTGCTAGGATTCGTTTCATATTAATTTTCTACCATTGACAGTTGCCATTATACTA
>CAKZMA010000443.1 GCA_937127375.1 uncultured Coleofasciculus sp.
TCCCCCTTTTGAAGGGGGACGGAAGGGGGATCAAAAGGGGGACGGAAGGGGGATCAAAAGGGGGACGGAAGGGGGATCTAAAAAGGCGGCACCCAGATTCGAACTGGGGGTAAAGGCTTTGCAGGCCCCTGCCTTACCACTTGGCGATGCCGCCGCATAAGAGACGCGCCATGGCACGTTTCTACAATAAAGGATTATAGCCTATCTCATCCTTATGTGTCTCTTTCGCCAGGAATTCTTTAGGGCGAGCAAAACATTAAGTATTTTAGCGGGGTGAAGCTATTTTGTCCATTCCTCGCTAGGCTGAGAATATTCGTTAATACAGCGTCCCGCTACAGTCGCGATCGCAACCTCAATCCATGCTATTCAACCTGCTTAACCTGCCCTACTGGATTTTCCTAGGGATGGGAATCCTCCTATTTCTCGTTGTTATTGTCTCCGGTGGCGGTGATGATGACTTTGATATCGATGCCGATGCGGATGCTGATGTAGATGCCGATGGCAATTTTGCCATGGGATCAATGTTCAGTTTTCTGGGTGTGGGTAAAGTTCCCCTAATTTTGCTACTCGCCACAGACTGTTGTCTGGTAGGGCTTTTCGGCTGGATGATTAATGTGGCGATCGCGAATGTCACGGGTACGATTCCCACAGGTTTATTCGGTGGTGTCGTCGGCGGCGCATCCCTACTCCTGAGTTTATTCAGTGGTAGCTTAATTTCTCGACCTTTAGGTAAAATCTTTGCCACATTTGGTGAAGATACCAGTGGCGATCGCTTAATTGGTTGTCAGGGTACCGTTAGTTCCCGTTCAATTCCCATGGAAAGCCAAGGCAAAATCGGTCAAGTGGATGTGATTGATCCCAGTGGTAATCTAGTGACAATTAATGCCACCCTACCGCAATGGGCAAAAATAATTCCCAATCGCGGCAATTACGTCTTAGTCATTGAACGACAACCAGAAAGCTACCGGGTGATTACCAAAGATAGTTCTGATCAACAGCAATGGTTGTCTAATTCGCCCCAAGTTAAGGATTCACATTAACAGATACATACACAACCCTTGTGTAAGGTTATAGCAAAATGTGATTCTTTTTACACAACCTTTAAATGTGTATGATTCCCAAGCTTTAATAAAACCTATAGAGTATTAATCGCTAACTACCATGTCACAATCATCTACAACATCAACCGCCCAGACTGTTCCAGTATCATCTACCCTGGCACAACTTCCCAGTGGTATCCTCTTTTTTCCCGGTTTAATTGGCGCACTCTTTTTAGTACTTATTGCTGGCTTATGGTCATACAAACTAATTTATAAAATCACTCCCAATAATGAAGCCTTTGTCAGAACGGGCGGATTATTCGTCAAAAAGAAATCCGTTATTCTTTATGGCGGTTGTATCGTTTTACCCGGTTTTCATGAACTGACCCGTGTTCCCTTACGCGAAATTTCCATTGATGTGGAACGAACCGGAAAGCTAGCGGTGCGGACTCAAGACTACCTGCGGGCAAATATGCGAGCCACCTTTTATGTCTGTATCAATGCCGATCAAGAGGATGTGTTAATCGCTGCAGCCCGACTCTCGAAACAAGGACGAGTTTCTACGGAAGATATTAAAGAAGCCCTAGAAAAACGAGCAGATGATGCAATTCGAGCCGCCGCGAAGAAACAGAGTTTAACCGAAATTGATTCTGATAAATTAGGCTTTGCTGATGAAGTCTTGAATCTGATTCAGCCTGATCTAAAAAAAGTTGGCTTAACTCTGAATAATATCGCCATTTCTGAAATCGAAGAAAGCGATACCTACGATACCAATAACTTCTTCGATGCCCAAGGAGTCCGCCTGCGAACTGAAACCATTCAACGCTCCATCCAACAAAAACGGGAAGTCGAACTGAGTACCCAGGTGAGAATTGAACAGCAGGAACTCGATGCCCAGAAGCAATCCCTGCGAATTGACCAAGAGAAAGAAGACGCCACCCTAGGACAACAACTAGAGGTTGAATCCCTAAAATCCCAGCGACAACGGGAGATAGAAGAAGCCAAAGCCAAAGAAGCCGCCACAGTACAACGGACGAATATTTTACAAGATAAGTCCGTAGAAGAAGAAGAAATTCGCCGCAAACTATCGGTGCAAGAAAATCAAATTCAAGCTGATATTACCCTAGAGGAACGGAATAAACAGCTAAAAGTCGCCCAAACCTTGCAAAAACAAGAAGCCGAAATTGCCGAAATTACCCGCCAGCAAACCGTCGATTCCTCCCGCCTAGAAGCCCAAGTTCGGGTGGCTGAAGCCGAACGCTTGTCGAAAGTGGCAAAACAGGAAGCCGCTGTTGCGATTGCTAATAAAGAACGGGAACGCTTTGTCGCTGAAGCCGAACGCGCTGAAGCAGAATCCGGTGTGGTTACGGCGACGGAGATTGAAAAAGCAGAACGGGAAAAACGCCTATCCTTAATTTCAGCTGAACAAGAGGCAGAAAAGCGGCGGATTGCCGACCAAAACGTCGTAGAAATCGATGTCTTCCGCCGTCGTCGTCAAGCGGAAATTGCCCGTCAAGCGGCAGAATTAGAAGCCGAATCCATTCGCACCTTAGCCCAAGCGAATCGGGATAAAGCCCTGGCTGAAGCCGAAGGAAAACAAGCAATCATTGAAGCCGAGAATACCTTAAGTGACTCCAAATTAAGCGCCCAAGTGCTGACCACAATTTGGCCCGATTTAGTAGACAAACTACCAGAAATTGCCAAAGCCTTAGCACCACAACCGGGAATTTTAGGAGATACCCGAATTTTCGCATTTCCTGGGATGAATGGCAGTAATGGCAATGGTAATGGTATGGGTGATATTAACAAACTCTTACTCTCAACCAGTGGCTTATCGTTAATCAACACCCTTCTGGATGAAGGAAAGCTAGGAAACTTAATTGGTCAAGTGAGTCAGTTGGTACGAAATAATCCCAGCCAAAATGGAGGAAATGAAAGCCATAATACCCCAGAGTCTTCAGCCGAACTGGAGACTCAAGCCTTAGCCAAACGGCAAACACCGCCAGCCCCTCCCCCGGCAAAATCTCCTGGACAACGACAACCCTCGTCCTCAGCCGCGAAACTTGTCGAACCGTCTCAAACTAAGAGTGATGAGGGTTCTGCACCACCCCATCGGGCATCTGGGTCAAAGCGCGATCGCGAAGACCCCAGAACCCCTCATAATTGAGATAGGGTAGCTCCAGGAGCAGGACTGTAGGGGCGGGTTTTACTGATAACGTTTTGCCACAAACCGATAACTTGACTAAACCCGCCCTTCTAGGGGATCAGAGGGAGCTGGGGGAGATGGGGGAGATTGACAAATGACAAAGAACAAAATTTGATACCCTAGCTTAAATAGTCTTGGGAACA
>CAKZMA010000444.1 GCA_937127375.1 uncultured Coleofasciculus sp.
CAGAAAAATTAAAATGAGGATTATTTCATCATGAACCCTTCTGTTAATACCCACCAAAATCAACTCAAAGTTGTACCCCCACAACCTAAACCCCCGGTACAATCAGCATCAGATTCACCCGCTTTGCCCAAACCGGAAAAACGCCCCTCTATTAACCTAAAAAAATGGCTCCTAATTACCGCAATTATGGCAGGTGTCGGATACGTTACCTTTATCCCCGAATTCCCCCACTCAGTACGCGGGGAAGCCGATATTACCTCTACCTCCAACGCCCGCCAAGATGTTACCTTAAAAGTGGCTGGTGTGATTAAACAAATCTATGTCAAACCCAATCAACCTGTCCGCAAAGGTGATAAACTCGTACAACTAGAAAGCCAAGAAATCGAAAGCGCGATCGCTAATGCCCAAACTGAACTGGGAAAAGCCCAATCCGCCCTACAAGACGCCTTGCGATTAGTCGAAAATTTACGGGCAAACCATAGGGAAATGTTAGTCTTAGAAGAGAATGCCCGTAAAGCCGCCAATAGAGTTCAACAAGAATTAGCTAGCATCCGCCAAGGCAATTCTCCCCCCCAAATACAAGCATTAGAACGGGATATTGAAGGACTTTACCAGAAAAAAGAGCAACTTTCTGCCAGTCTCAAAATTCGCCAGCAGCGTCTGAAAACCATCAAAGCCGTGAACCAAGAAGCGGGGAGTTCTGTAATTCCAGCGATTCGGGTTGATGAACTTATAGATGATACCTATAGTCGTCAAGGAGAACTGGCTGAACTCACCAGTTTAATTAGCAGAAAACAAGCCCAAATTCAAGCTTTCGTCAAGGAAATTAATGATAAATTAACCCGCGCCCAAGCTGAATTAAACGCCGCCACCGCCGCCAGAATATCCGTTGAGGAAAACCTGAACGCTGCCCAACTTGTGGTTAAGGATCGTCAGCGTCACGTTCAAGAATTAACCGCAGAAGTTCAACGTCAACTCTCCCGACGAAATCAACTAATTTTAGTCGCCGATACAACGGGAACGATTACCACCGAAGACTTAGACTTGCTGGAAAATACCTGGCATCCTGCGGGTCATAAAATCATGGAAATTGTTGATTTATCTGACTTAACTGTCATTGCCAAGATTCGCCAAGAAGATGAAAAATTTATCCTCCAAGGCGATAAGGTTAAGTTCTACAAACAAGGAGAACTGCAACCCTATACTACGTCAGTGGAGAATATTTCCTCAGCCCTGCAATCTGATGAAAACCAAATCAAACCCATCTGGACAGTACGACTTTCGATTACCAATGATGAGACAAATCCCATGAAACCGGGAATGACAGGCTATGTCTCTATCGAAACGCGATCGATGACCTTATTTGCTAAACTCAAACATGAAGTTCTCAAAGTTGTGCGTCCGATTTTTATCTGAAATTGTTTGATCAATGGTTGGCTAAATACGACAGATTTCCTCCAGGCAGTTGGGTTTCCTGACGTTTTTACAACCGATAAACATGACGACTAAATGAACTGCCCGAACTATCTCATTAACCATCTCTGGGGTTTGAGCCGTCTCCTGGACATTCAATCAATTGATCAGTTAGCTTGGATATACAACTTTTTTCCATCTGCAGGTAGGAATAGCCTATGAATCCGCAGCAATTCGTTAAAGGTATTTGTCTCGGCTTGGCAACAATAATACCCTTGGGGATAATCGGCACTCACCCCGTTATCGGGCAAACAGGGATAAACCTAAGTACATTTCGTAACACAGCTTTGTCTCAGCACAATACCTATCGGAACACCCATAATAGTCCAGATATGACCCTGAGTGATTCTCTGAACAACAGCGCTCAAAATTGGGCGAATTATCTGGCAAGCAATGGCGTTTTTGAACACAGTGACTCGGATGCAGGAGAAAACCTCTATGTTTCGTACACGACAGCATCCTCTGTAAACGCCGCTACCCTGGCAAACCAAGCGGTTACAAATTGGTACAACGAGGTTTCAGCCTATGACTATGCCAATCCTGGATTTTCTTCAGAAACAGGGCATTTTACTCAGGTGGTGTGGAAGAATAGCACCCAATTAGGATGTGGTGCGGCACGGGGCGTTAAAACCATTCAAGGGACTCAGTATAATGCCTTCTATGTGGTTTGCCAATATGCGCCTGCGGGTAATGTGATTGGACAGTTTCCAGAGAACGTTATGGCACCGTAATTATTCTGACTTCACGGGATTTGGAAAACCTCTCTCCAAACCTCTCTCCTGCAAGGAGAGAGGCTTTGAATTCTCCTCCTTTCGTGCAAAAAAAAGTCAGATTGATATCCCTTCTTTCAGCTAAACCAGACTATGAAACTCGCTAACGTATCAACAGACACCCTGGAAAAAATTAAATCCGTGCGCTGGGACAGAATTATTGAAAAACATGAAGGTCCCGAAAAATGGGAATCGGTTCTCAGATATTACGAACCCGAATTTATAGAAATTGAGCGGCGTTGGGTACTTCTGCCTGTCGAACGAGAACATCATGCTAATATCACGATTATCCGTTCAATTTGGAGTGCGGATGGTAACTCGTTGACGCTGTTTCTCAAAGACACTACCTATGATGATGACCCCTTTTTCTCTGGCTATATGGCTGTTTGCGATAAGGTGAAAGATGA
>CAKZMA010000445.1 GCA_937127375.1 uncultured Coleofasciculus sp.
ATGGTAACGGCTAAGCAGTTTGGGGCTAATTATGCTACGACGGATTATCAGCAGGTATTGCAAGATACAGAGGTCGATGCTGTTATTATTACAACTCGACACCATCTCCATGCTTCAATGGCTTCGGCTGCCCTGAAGGCAGGTAAGCACGTTTTAGTTGAAAAGCCTTTGGCATTGACAAAAGCCGAACTGAGTGACATTGAAGCGTTTTATACTTCTGCCACGGATGAGTCTTTACCTATGCTACTCACTGGCTTTAATCGTCGCTTTTCTCTCTATGCTCGACGGATTTATGAGATAATTCAAGACCGAAGCAACCCCATGATTCTGAATTACCGGATGAATGCAGGGTATATTCCCTTAGATCATTGGGTACATGGAGAGGAGGGAGGTGGACGCAATCGGGGTGAGGCTTGCCATATTTATGACCTGTTTACTTACCTGACGGGTAGTAAAGTGGTAACGGTGAAGGCTCAGGCAATCGCACCGATCACGGGTCATTACAGCCGTAGTGATAATTTTGTGGCGACGATGACGTTTGCAGATGGTTCAGTAGCAACACTAACTTACACGGCTTTAGGTAGCAGAGCTTATCCAAAGGAACAGATGGAAGCTTTTGTCGATGGTAAAGTACTGGTACTTAATGACTATAAACAGCTAATCATCAACGGATCTAAGTCAAAAGGGCTGGGAAGCAAAGTAATTAACAAAGGTCAGAAAGAAGAGCTGCAAGCTTTTGCTTGTGCTGTTGCAGGAGGAGAATGGTCGATTCCTTTGTGGCAGCAGGCGCAAGCAACAGAGATTAGTTTTGCTATTGAAGAACAACTCAAAAATTGACCTAATAAATCATAATCAATAATAGGAAAAATTGCCATGTTTTTTAACCGATGAACGTCATTCGCCGCGTTATTCGCAAACCTCCTAGCGTTATTGCCTTCCGCGCCACTCAAGAACTTCGCTTGCAGGTGATGCACCACCTAAAGACTTGGTTTTATCGGGAAAAATTCATTGATCGATGGTGGAATAATCGGCTTGTGCAGGATTATGCAACATCCCGAAAAAACTGTCTTGGCATTATCTCTCCGGATGCAGCAGAAATAATGATTCAGGCTACTCAGCAGTCATGGCTTAATCGGGATAAGCTAATCACATTGGGTAAATCTATGGCAGAGCGGAAATTTGATCTACTGGGTACGCCAGTTCCCGATCAAGGGACATTCCCTTGGCATGAGGATTGGCAGTGGGATTATCATTGGCAGCCTGCTTACTTTCGGAGTTATAACTTTTACTCAGAGCGCCAGATTCCCTACGATGTAAAACGACCGTGGGAATTGTCCCGGATGGGCTTTATCCTTCCTATCTTACAAAACGCCGCCATCGAGCCGGAGCACGATTGGATTGATGTGGGAATTGCCATCATTTCAGATTGGCAGCAATGCAATCCCCTTGCCTATACAGTGAATTGGTATCCGATGGAAGCCTCAATGCGGGGAATCAATCTGGTTTTTGCCCTAGAAATGCTGCTGGCAATGGGAGAATCTCGTTCCGAGGTTTTAGGGGTGTTGCTGCGACTAATTTCTACCCACGGTGAGTTTGTGTGGCGCACCATCGAGTATACCGATATTAGAGGCAATCATTACGCAGCCAACCTGGTGGCTTTGCTGCTCTTTGGACTTGCCCTCGAGGGTTTCTATCCTTCTGCTGAACGGTGGTTGACTTATGCTGTCAAGGCTATTCCCCCAGAAATTGAGTGTCAGTTTCTTCCAGATGGAGTCAACTTTGAGAAATCAATGGCTTACCACCGATTAGTGACAGAACTCTTTCTCATAGGGGTTATAGCCATAGAGCGAGCAGGCGAGAAAGTGCCACTATCTGCCAAAAAGCGCCTACATTTAGCCTGTCAGTATACGGCGGCTTGTACCCGTCCAGATGGTTTTACTCCAAACGTCGGCGACAATGACGATGCTCACGTACTGGGGTTTGACCCCCTACCGTTGCGCGATCACCGATCACTACTGGGGCTAGGAGCAGCATTCTTCAGTGATCCTGATTTGAAAAGTACTGCTGGTGATCTATCAGCTGCGGTAATATGGTGTCTTGGTTCCCAAGGGGTAGCCGTTTGGCAATCGATGCCAACAAGGGTAACCCCAGGCGGAACAAAATATTTCCCAGATGGTGGTGTTGTGGTGGTGAAGCAAAGTAATAACTTTCTGTGGATGGATGTTGGGGAAGTTGGTTTAGCGGGAAGAGGGGGTCACGGGCATAATGATATGCTTAGCTTCGAGTTATTTCTTCAAGGGATTCCTTTGGTTGTTGACCCTGGCTGTTTTGTCTATAGCCCTGAGCCTGAGACGCGAAACCTGTTTCGCAGTACAGCTTATCACAATGGATTACGTTTAGATGGCGTCGAAATTTCCCCCATTTCCGGAATGTGGCGGATTGGCAATGATGCCATCCCCCAGGATGTAGCAGTAAGGACACAAAGAACGACGACTCATATCCGTGCTAGCCACAACGGTTACTGTAGACTCCCAGATCCTGTGATTCATACTCGTTCGGTTCAGTTTAATCCTGAAGCGGGAACTTGTCTGTGTATTGATTATCTTGAAGGTACTGGTTGCCACATTGCTGAGCGTTACCTTCACTTAGACCCTGTAGTCAAGGTAATTTTGGCAAACAATCGCTGTACTTTATCAGAAAACGGCTATAGATGGATAGTACAGTGGGGAGAAGCCACTCAAGCCCATATCGAGGTGGGGTGGGTTAGTCCTGGATATGGAATACGACAAGCCGCTAAGATTCTGGTGCTAACCGATAGCGTTAAGGGTTCAACCGAGCTCAGTTTGACGATTAAACCCATATAAACAAGTTTGCACCCTAAATTAGATCGTTTTGCTAAATGTGTGGAATTTGTGGCATTATCTCTACGTTGAGTGATGAACCTGTCTCAGAGTTGACGACTAGACTAGATTCATAAAAGCCTCTATAATTACATACTTTAAAGTCCCCTGATAAATTTATGGAAAAAGCCCAACTTGTATACATCAGTGGTAGTGGTCACTCAGGCTCGACACTCCTCAATTTTTTGTTAGGAGGACATGGAAAAATTTCAGCTTTAGGTGAAGCACATCGTATTTATTTAAGTGCGAACAAAAGTAGTAAACCTCATTTATGTTATTGTGGCAAGCCAGTTTCTGATTGTCTGTTTTGGTCTAGCGTTTCCCAAGAACTACAAAAAATAATTAAAGGAATGCCTAAAGATATCTTGAAAAATCTTATTACAACTAATCCCCAAAATTTAGACATTAGAGATGAAATATTTCTCTTAAAAGAACCAAAACCTGTGTCTTCAGCTAACTATAGATTAAGTAATAATCGATTGACAATGTTAATGGGATCAAGGTTACTCTGGGAAACATTCTCAATAATATCTTATGAAGTGAAAATGAATAAAACTATCATCAATAATAGTCTGACGATTTACGAAGCAATTCGTAGAGCCTGGAATACACCAATCATTGTTGATGCAACAAAAAATCCTTCCAGAATGAAGGGACTTTATTTAGCAGCGAAAGAAGACTTCCGAATTTTAGAGTTAATTCGAGATGGTCGTGCCGTTTGCTACTCACGTATGAAACGTGAGAATTTACCTATGAAAAAATGCGCTAAAATCTGGCAAGCAGAACAAAGAAAGCAGTGGTTAGCTAAACTGTCTATTCCTAAATCGCTGATTACTCGCGTGCGTTATGAAGATCTTTGCCAAGATCCACGAAAAGAGTTAACAAAAATATGCAATAGTTTAGGGATAGACTACCAAGCATCCATGTTAAATTTCCGCAATAATCCGCAACATGGTGTAGGTGGGAATATTATGCGGTTTAGAGGTAGTGAAAAAGGAATTAAGTTAGATGAAAAATGGCGAAGCAAACTCTCAAATCAAGACCTTAATATTTTTGATGCTATTGCGGGAAAATTGAATAGAAGTTTAGGTTATGATCGATGATAATATTACAGGTAATTTGTTCAAGTTTATTAGTAATAATGTCAGGGCTTTTAATGGATCGAGTCTGCCGTATTAGTAAGGTAATCCAACCAACAATTTTGGGTATAGCTTACTTAAGTTTTATACTGATGCATTATATACCATCATTATTCTTTTTAGCAGATTCCTCAATGACTGAATCTGCAAATTACTTATGGGCTTGCACTTTAGCCCTTTTAACTATGTCAGTAGGTGGAGCGTATGTTAATTTAATTACACAGTTTAAATCTAAGTATATATCTATATACTATAGAAAATTAGTAAAAACAATTCCCACAAAAAAAGATATAGTATTTGTTTTTGCTTTTGGTATTTTATGTGGATTAATCTCTATTATTTATATCACAGATGTCTCTGTATATCCTTTGTATTTATTGCTTGCAGGTAAAGTATCAACTTTAACCGTTAACGCGATGAGACGCGAAGTACAAGGTTCAAATATGGGCTCTAGTTTTTGGTACATATACGGAATTGCAAGAGTATTTTTAATGCCTTTGTTATTCACTTTAATTATAGCTTTATGGTCAAAATTTAAAGGTTTTTGTCAAAAAAGCTTTGCTCTTTTATTATTGATAACTGTCTTTATCTATAATTCATGGTCTGCAGCTAAGACCCCCATAGCCATGCTATTTTTGAATGCTTCAATTGCAGAACTAATTTATTTAAGCAATAGTAAAATAATCAAGTTCAAAAATACAATTATCCTCAATCGAAAAACAGTTAAAATACTTATAGGTATAGCATTAAGCTTTTTTGTAATGGTTTCTTATCCCATATTTATCTTTAAATTCAAGGATTTTGGGGCAGACAAAGATGTGCTACATATTTTCTATGAAGGAGTCTTAAAGAGAATTATGTTTAAGCCAGCATTTTTAGCATATTTTCAGTTTGAAATGTTCCCTGATTTATTTGAATTTACCTATTTCAGTGATATCCAAAAGCTTGCATCTCTCTTTGATATTGAATATGTAGATCTCAGTTCCCTGACAGCAGAAACAGCCTTTGACGCCGATAGCAATGCCCCGCCTGCAGCAGTAGGAAATTTTTATGCTCAGGCCGGTTGGACTATGGTAGTAGTGGGTTTTTTCTTAATTGGTTTCTTACTTCAAGGCATACAAGTTTGGGTTATTCAGTATGCTCCGAAGAGTCCTATTACTGTAGCCATTTTAGCAATCCTTTGTTATGGATCATTTAGATTAAGTATGGCTAGCTTTCATACAGTATTTCTGTCAGAGGCAATAATTCCTTCAATAATATTTATTGTACTATGGAAATTATATAGACGACTCAAATTCACATGAAATGTACCAATTAATTTATCTTATTACAGCAATTTCAAGCTTTATAAAATATAAAATCATAGCTACTTGGTTCTCTGTTCAATTAGGGTCTGTAGTCTACTAAATTGAAAACCGCTATAAAATAATTCTACCCAGAGAAAATGCGCTTATTAATAAACTTAAATTATAAGCATATCGAGCATTATTAGCCGTCCTTATACTTATAAAAAAATAATATAAAAGAGCTTATATATGTTGTTAACTCTATTCAAACAAATAGTTACAGTAATTTTAGGTAATGGTTTTAGTAAAATTCTACTTCTAGGCTTTGAATTTTATTTTGCTGTTAAATTCGGCGCAGCTCAGTATGGACTTTTTGCTATAGGTTTATCCCTACTTATTCTCATTGCTAATTTATCTTTATTGGGACTTGACTTTGGAATTATTCATTATTTGGCAATTTATCAGGAACAGCAACGAGAGGATAAAATAAGTAATCTTATTCAATGGAGTCTCATTGTAGCTGGAATAGCAGGTTTAATTACTGGTTGTCTTTTAATATTTCAAGCCGAATTACTAGCACATTATCTATTCAAAAAACCAGAACTAGCCAATATTTTTATGATAGTTGGTTTTGCTATTCCTTTTGAGGCGACTAACCAATGTTTAAGTGCTATATTCAGAGGACTCCGTAAATTTAGAGATCATGTTATAGTCTCGGATTTTATTCGCAATATTTGTTTGTTAGGGAGTATTCCTCTTGTTTTAGGTTTTAATTTGAATTTAGAGCAAATTATTTATTTTTTGCTATTGGGTTCTATATCGAGTTCCTGTTTTGGCTTTTTTAGATTAAAGAATAAAATTTTGCTCTCAAGCAAGTTTTCCTTCAGAAACAGGTCTATCCTTAAGGAACTCATCAATTTTTCCTATTTACTATTTGTTTGGAATATTTTCCAAAAATTAGCAGGTAGAAGTCAAATTCTTCTAGCGGGAATATTTTTAACGAGTGAAGAGGTAGGAGTTTTCGGGATATTTCTGAGAATTATACTTATGTTCACTTTTTTACAGTCTGCTATTAATCAAACTGTTCCTGTAGAGTTTGCTAAGCTAAACTACCTAGAGCAAAAAGAAAATTTAAAAAATCTGCTAGAATTAATTTCCACCGCTCTATTAATAGGATGCACAATTTTGGCTATACCAATTGTGGTTCAGCCACAGTTATTTTTCAAGCTTCTTGGTCAAGAGTATAGTGCAAATGCCTGGATGTTACTGCCTTTGTTAACTGTGCAAGTTTTCAATGTGGGTAGCGGTCCTATTGGACAGTTATTAATATATTGTAGGCAGCATTTTTATGTTTTTATCATTAGCCTTTTTGGGAGCTTAGTTCAGGTTTTTATTAGTATTTATCTTATGCCAATTTATGGACTTTATGGTGCAATAGTTGCCGAGTCAGTAACTATCTTGACTTTGACTTTAATGAGACATAGTTTTAGTTTAAAAATACTTGGATTTTGCGGATTGACATGGGATTTTTGGGCTCTTTTGTTTATGGGAATGACTAGTGCTCTAATTGGCATAATTATTAATTCATTGAATATGTTGGATTTTTCAAACTACTGGATTTCTTTAATGGTTACCATCCCATCTTATCTAATGCTAATTTATATTTATTCACTAATAAATGCTTCTTTTGGTCAAAAAAAAATGAAAATATTTGGTCTTATTAAAAGAAAATGAAAAGCTCTATCAAACCCAAAATATTGATCAACAGTTTGCCTAAATCAGGAACTAATTTAGTCACCAGTCTATTAGATCAAATTCCCGAATTAAAATTTCAAAAGATAACGTTAAACCGAAATTTAAGACTGCATCCAGTCAATTTCTTTTATCAAGACTGGAGTGAAGTCTCATTCGTCGGAATTGATCAGCCCGTTAAAATTCCATTTAAAACTTTACAATATATACTGAGAAAACTTCAAGATGGTTGTTATACAAGTGGGCATATACCTTATCAAGAAAATGTTTATGCTTTACTTCAAAGTCTTGATATACGAATTATTTTTGTAATTCGAGATCCGCGAGATATTATTGTTTCTCAAGTTCATCATGTATTGAATCGCAAATCACATTTTTTGCACCAGACCTATAAAAGATTATCTGAAAAGCAATGTTTGATGACAGCGATTACTGGATGCCAAAAAGGAAACGGTGATAAGATAGCTAACAGTATTATGGAAAAGTTAGATATCTCACTTCCCTGGATACAAGCTAAATCTGTGTTGACTTTGCATTTTGAAGATATTATTGGTAAGCAAGGCGGTGGAGATACTGAAATGCAGAAACAAGCTATTATTGGTATAGGGCGGCATATCGATATAAACATTAACGCTAGCGAAGCTGCTTCTATTGGTAATCAGGCATTTGGCAGAGGCAATACTTACAGACGAGGGCAAATTGGAAGTTGGCAACAAAAATTTGATCATGAACTCAAAGATATATTTAAGGAAAAAGTAGGTAATTATTTAATAGAATTGGGTTATGAAAAGAGTTATGACTGGTGAAAAATTATTACCAAACCCGTATAAAAAATTAACAATTTGTTTTCTTTCATCAAAGCATACGCCCAGAGATAAACGAGTTTTTGATAAAGAAGCAGTTTCTTTAGCTAATGCAGGGTTCCGTGTACTTCATTTAGCTCCCGATGACAAGATAGGCAACCACGAACGAGGGGTCGAAATTGTTACCTATTCTCCACCAAGCGGACTATGGGGGCGTATCGTTCAACTTCCCTTACTTTACAAAAAAGCTGCCCAGATTAATGCTGAATGCTATCACTGTAACGAAGTGGATTCTTGGTTAGTTGGCGTATTACTCAAAATTACCCATAGTAAGCTAATAGTGTTCGATGTACACGAACACTATCCCAGTACGTTTGCTGAAAGCCGTTTTCCGCGATGGCTGCACCCTGTTATTGCTGAAAGCATTCGTTTAGTTTTTCGTCTATTGACTCCATTGACTGACCGAATTGTGTTGGCTAAAAAGTCAGTATCTATCGATTTTATGGGTTCAAAAAAAAAGCAGGTACTGGTTCAGAATTTTACATCACTTGCATATCGTGATATGGAGTTGCCTCAAAAATTGAGTCAAGATGGGCATAATCCTAACCTCCCAATTACGGCATTCCATCTAGGTCTAATTGGTCGTAAGCGGGGATGGTCACAACTTCTTGATGCCCTAACTTTGGTTAATTCAAAAAATATTCATGTAAAAATTGTTGGTACTTTTAATGATGGGAGTCAGCGTGAGTTTGAAAATCGTGTGTTAGAACTGGGTTTGCAAGAGCGTATAGAGCTTAGAGAGTGGATGCCCTTTGAACAAGCCTTTCAGGAACTGATTGTAGCTGATATAGGACTGGTCTTATTTCAACCCGGGATACAAAATCATGTTTTCGCTCTTCCTCATAAAATCTTTGACTATATGCTGGCAGGACTCCCGGTGATTGCTCCAGAATTTGCTGAGGAGTTGTCCCCTATTGTCAGGGAAGCCCAATGTGGTTTATTAATTGATCCATCAAAACCAGAACAGATCGCTAACGCTTTAGACAACTTGGCAACCAATCCTCTGATGGGCAAGCGGTTGGGTTTGAATGGTAGACAAGCTGTGATAGAAAAGTATAACTGGGAGTCAGAAGCAGTAAAACTGATCGATATGTACTTAGAGCTGGCTAGGGAAGTGAAGTGAAACAGATTATCCAAGACTTGCGTTCTGGCAAAAGTGAAACTGCCAATGTACCCTGTCCTCAGGTGAAACCTGGACATCTCTTAGTTCAAACTCAAGCCAGTTTAATCTCATCTGGCACAGAAAGAATGCTTGTTGAATTCGGCAAAGCTAGCCTTATCGAGAAAAGCCGCCAACAGCCTGAAAAAGTGCGAATGGTGCTGGATAAAGTTAAAACAGATGGACTTGTTCCTACGTTAGAAGCGGTACAAAGCAAACTTGACCAACCCTTACCCATGGGTTACGCTAACGCTGGAGTCGTTCTGGAGGTTGGGGCTGGGGTTGAAGAGTTTAGCGTTGGCGATCGCATCATCTCCAACGGTTCCCATGCTGAAGTCGTCTGTGTCCCGAAAAACCTCTGTGCCAAAATCCCCGATCCAGTCACCGACGAAGCCGCCGCCTTCACCATACTTGGCGCGATCGCACTCCAGGGGATTCGTCTTGCCCAACCCACACTGGGCGAGACGTTCGTCGTTACCGGACTGGGTTTAATTGGTTTAATTACTGTCCAACTCCTCCAAGCCCAGGGTTGTCGTGTTTTAGGGATTGACTTTGACCCGAAAAAGCTTGACCTGGCTCGAAAATTTGGGACTCAAACCGTAGATCTCTCCCGTGGCGAAGACCCAATTTCTGCGGCGGCTTCCTTGTCTCAGGGACGAGGGATTGATGGCGTCTTAATTACCGCCACCACCAAAAGTAACGAACCCGTTCACCAAGCCGCCCAAATGTGCCGCAAGCGAGGGCGAATTGTATTAGTCGGCGTTGTTGGCTTAGAACTGTCACGGGCAGATTTTTACGAAAAAGAGCTATCCTTTCAAGTATCCTGCTCCTATGGTCCCGGTCGCTATGACCCAGCTTATGAGGCAGAGGGTCAAGACTACCCCTTGGGGTTTGTCCGCTGGACGGCACAACGAAATTTTGAAGCCGTCCTCGATATGTTGGCGACAGGCAGATTAGAGGTAGCTCCCCTGATCTCCCATCGCTTTCCCCTAGATCAAGCCCCGGCTGCTTATGAACTCCTGAACAGTAGTGAACCTTATCTGGGCATTCTCCTAGAATACCCTGATTCTCAGCAGCCTAGTGACCTGGTTAACCCAACGATTCAGCTTCAAAAGAAACAGGAAAGGGCATTCACGTCTGAGAGTCACAGAAAAGCCCCCATCCCCAATCAGCCAGTTATTGGTTTCATTGGTGCAGGCAATTACGCCACTCGAATTTTAATCCCCGCCTTCAAACAAACCAACGCTACCCTGAAAGCTGTAGCCACCACAGGGGGTATTGGTGGCGTTTATGCGGGTCGCAAATTTGGCTTTGGTCTCGCCACAACCGATCCAGATAGTCTACTGAGTGACCCAGAAATCAACACGTTGGTGATTGCCACCCGCCACGATAGCCACGCCGATTATGTCTGTAAAGCCCTTAATGCTGGGAAATACGTCTTCGTGGAAAAACCTCTCGCGATCGCGTCTGACCAACTTGACGGTATCCAATCCACTTATACCTCAATCCTCAATTCTGGCACGTCACCCCTACTTATGGTAGGCTTCAACCGTCGCTTTGCTCCCCAAATTCAGAAAATCAAAGCCCTGCTAGCGAACCTAAAGGAACCGAAAGCCATGATCATGACCGTGAATGCGGGAGCAATTCCCCCGAACCACTGGACTCAAGACGCGGCGATTGGTGGGGGACGGATTATTGGTGAAGCGTGCCACTTTATCGACCTGCTAAGATTTCTGGCAGATTCCCCCATTGTCTCAATTCAAACCACCAGCTTAGGTGGCGTCGAACTGCGAGAGGATAAAGTCAGCTTTACCCTGAGTTTTGCCGATGGTTCCCTGGGTACGGTACACTATTTAACTAATGGTCACAAATCATTTCCCAAAGAGCGATTAGAAATCTTTTGTGCGGGTCGTATTCTCCAACTGGATAACTTCCGCAAGTTAAAAGGCTATGGTTTTTCTGGATTTAACTCGATGAATTTGTGGCGACAGGATAAAGGCAATACAGCTTGTGCCGCCGCCTTTATCAATGCCATTGAGTCGGGTCAAACCGCACCGATTCCCTTTGAGGAATTCGTTGAAGTCACGCGGGTTAGCTTTGAAATTGCGGAGGTTGCGAGACATTGAACCTAGGTCGTTGGTGGCGGACAATTCGTGACATTCCCCCGCGTCAGCTAGCCGCACGGGTACAATTTGAAATCAAAGCGCGATCGCTCCCGCATCTGCCACTATCCCTGCGCCGTTCCCTAGCTGTGGGCAACCCGATTCCCACACCTGCTTTACGTCAAGGCTATCTTAAGGCATTAGAATTCCCAAAACTCCCCCAGGATTTTGCCCCACCTGAAGCCACCTATACCTTCACCTTCCTCAATCAATCACGCCAACTCGCCTTTCCTATCCCTTGGAATAGTCCCGACTATCCGCGCCTGTGGCAATTTAACCTCCACTATTTTGACTGGGTGCGTGAGGTTCTGACGAGAGGATATCAACAGGGGCAAATTGATGCGGCTAGCCTAAGTCCGCTTAAGCACTTAATTGGGGACTGGATTGCAGCCAATCCCCTCTGTTCATTTGACGGTTGGCATCCATATACCACATCTTTACGCCTTGTCAACTGGACATTTGCAACTAGAGCCATCCCCACCCTAGCTGAGCCAGAAACAATTACTTCTGTGTGGTTTCAGGTTAACTATCTCCATCGCCACAAGGAGTATTTTGCGGGGGGCAATCATCTGTTGGAAAATCTGAGAGGATTAATTATTGGGGGGTTAAACTTCGATAGTCCTAAGGCTGAATCCATCGTCCGCTTGGCACTGGATCAACTGGCACAACAACTAGCCATTCAAGTTCTACCCGATGGGGGTCATTACGAACGTAGCCCTATGTATCATCTCATCGTTCTCAACCTCGTGGCTGAGACAGTCGCCTGTTTACAGAATGCAGGTTGGTCGATACCAGACACCATCAGCGAACCGCTGCACCGGATGCTGCAATTTGCCGAAAATATCCGCTTGTCCAGTGGACTCTTTCCCCTGTGGAATGACGCTGCCTATAATGTGATCAATCCTCTTGATGAGATAGTTAGTTGGGTGAGTCAACTCCTTGGAAAATCCCCAACCCACCCTACAGATGATTTACACAAATGCTTACTCAGGGCAGCTAAAATCTTACCCGTGAGACCTACTCCCCTGAGTTTATTCAAACTGATGAGCAGCAGTTTTCCTAATTCTGGTTACTACATCCTTCGCAATCGCCATGGCGTAGAAATCGCCTTTGACTGCGCCCCACCTGGTCCGAATGAACTTCCAGGTCACGCTCACGCTGATTGTTTGACTATCGATGTATACTTCAAAGGTCAGCCTCTGATTGTTGATACTGGTATCAGTGAGTACAGCAGTGGTGCGATTCGCTCATACGAGCGTAGTACCTCGGCTCATAACACAGTCGCAATTGCCAATCAAAATCAATCGGAAGTCTGGGGAAGTTTTCGGGTTGGTCGTAAAGCCCAACCCTTTAATGTTCAATCTAATCAGTCTCAAGGATGGCAATGGATTTCATCAGCCCACAATGGCTATGCGAACTCTCCTTTCAATGTTATACATCGTCGGTGGGTTGGTTTAGGCATAGAAGGCATTGTGATTCTCGATTGCCTCAATACCGAACTGACAACTGACTATACCTCCAACCTTCACTTTGCACCCGGCATCAATCTCACTTATCAACAAGATTTAGATGAATATTGTGGTCAGTTTAATGGAACAAACCTTTATGTTAAAATATTTGGTTTAGCAACTGATGATAGAGTAAAATGTCTTGATTTTGATTCTTCTCAGTCTTGGTACGCCCCGGAATTGGGTATGCGTCTTCCTCGCGGACTTTTAAAAATTCAGGGTAAATTGTTACCTGCTGGTAAAACTATTTGCATTTTACTGACTATAGGTTCCAGGCAGACAGTTACTTTCAAATGGCTTGATAATCGAGGTCAGCTTCAATTTGATGGTAGTACTTGCTTGAACTGGATCTTGTCTCAGGGGAATTTAACAACACAAGTTACTCAAGTATGAATATTCTGATTTTGAATCAATATGCTTTGCCTCGTGGAGCTGCTGGCATTACCAGGCACGGTGATCTAGGTAGTGTTTTAGTTAGTAAGGGACACAAGGTAACTGTTATAGCTTCTGGTTTTGACTACTTGACTCGTGAAATTGATCGGACTCAAGGAAAATTAATATTGCAGGAAACCCATTCTGGGGTTGATTTTTTTTGGTTAAAAACTACTCCTTATAAAAGCAATGAAACCAAACGAACAAAAAGCATGGTAGATTATAGCATAAATACTGCTATTAAAGGTTTGAACCTAGCCGATAAGCCAGATGTCGTTATCGCTTCATCACCCCATTTACTCACGGGTTTAGTTGGTATATTTTTGTCCGCTTATTACCAAATACCTTTCGTTTTTGAAATTAGAGATTTATGGCCTTATGTATTAGTCCAGCTTGGCGCAATAAAACCGAATAGTTTTTTTCATAAAACTTTAAATAAAATAGAAAAAATAATTTATAAAAAATCCGCAAAAATAATCATCCTCTCTCATTTTGCAGGAAACTATTTAAAACAGATTGCTGTAGAGAAAGAGAAAATAAGTTACATTCCTAACGGTATATTTTTAAATGAGAAATTTAAACTAGCTCAAAATACATTACCAGATTCCCTTAAGAGCATTATAAAAGCAGAGAAAGCTCGTAAAATAATCATGTATTGTGGCGCTCATGGAATTGCTAATAATTTAAATAATGTTCTAGAAGCTTTAGATTATTTACGGAATAATAAAGAAAATATTTATAATAAAATTGCTGTTTTTTTTATAGGTGGAGGACAACAAAAAGACCACCTAATCAAATTAGCACATCAGAAAAAACATTCACATGTCCATTTCCATCCACCAGTAGCTAAAGCGGTAGTCAAATCTGCACTTTCTTATGCCGATATACTTCTAGTTCATGTAGCAGATGGATTTAACTATGGTATAAGTCCGAACAAATTATATGACTATTTAGACGCGGAAAAGCCAATTTTATATTCTTCAGCGATTTCCAATGATATTATTGAAGAAATTAGAGCAGGTATAACCTTTTTGCCGAATCAACCAAGAGAACTTGCTAGAGCGATTGAAACAATGATTTTTTTTCCAGAAGAAGAGCGAGTATCTATGGCGAAAAGGGGAAAAAGCTACGTTAGAGAATATCATAATCTAGAAAAGCTGGGAGAAAAGCTGGAAAAAATTTTGCTTGAAGTTATATCAAAAGAGAAAAGATGATTGTAATGGCTTGTATTGTAACTGGGGCTACTGGTTTTATTGCTAGTTACTTAATTCCAGCTTTACATCAGCAAGGTTTGCAAGTTAAGGCGGCGATTCGTCGCGAACGCGATTCTCTGAAAACTGCCTCTTTCGTGGCTCCAGTTACTGTCGGAGAAATTGATAGAAACACCACTTGGCAGAAAGCCCTGAATGGTATTGATCAAGTGATTCACCTCGCAGCGCATGCCCATATTCTGTATGAAGACAAACCCAACGCTGAAGCAGAATTCTTTAAAGTGAATACTGAGGGTACTGCTAACCTCGTGAAGCAGTCTATTCAAGCAGGTGTAAAGAACTTTATCTTTATCAGCTCCATTGGCGCAATGGCAACCCTAAGCAACCATCCCCTCACGGAAACCTCCCCATGCCAACCCGATACTCCTTACGGACGCAGTAAACTCCAAGCCGAACAAGCCCTAATCAAACTTGCCAGCCAAAGTAACATGACCTGGACTATTCTACGCCCTACCTTAGTCTACGGTTCTGGCAACCCTG
>CAKZMA010000446.1 GCA_937127375.1 uncultured Coleofasciculus sp.
CTAGTTTCCGGTGAATCGGGTTCACAAGCAAGAGTCGTAGGGAGTACTTAGGGTTGAATGAAGCTCAAAGTATTGATAGCTAATAATTTTGGCTTTGTGCAGCCAGCCCTAAATATCGCCAAAAAAAGTGGCACATCCAGCAACGTGCCACTTCCTCCCAGTATCTATAACTTAATCAGCGGTCTACTGAACCCATGATTACGTCAACACTACCAAGAATCGCCATAATATCTGCCACTTTCACTCCCCGCAAAATATGGGGAACAATTTGCAAATTATTGAAATCCGGTGGACGAATCTTCCAACGCCAAGGAAAGATATTATCATCTCCGATAATGAAAATTCCCAATTCTCCCTTTCCACTTTCTAGGCGAACATAGTGTTCACCCTGGGGAATCTTAAAGGTTGGCGGAATTTTCTTACCACTAAACTGGTAATCAAAATCATTCCACTTAGATTTCTTTCCTTCCGCCATGCGTTTGGCTTCCAGATTTTCGTAAGGACCACCCGGTAATCCTTTTAATGCCTGACGAATAATTTTCAGGGATTCCCGCATTTCCCGAATCCGAATTAAATATCGGGCGAGACAATCCCCAGCGGTTTCCCAATGGATATCCCAATCAAAGTCGTCGTAACATTCATAGTGGTCAACTTTGCGCAAGTCCCACTTCACGCCAGATCCCCGTAACATCGGACCGGATAGTCCCCAGTTAATCGCTTCTTCGCGGGTAATCGTACCCACCCCTTCAACACGACGGCGGAAGATGGGGTTGTTGGTAATTAGGCGTTCGTATTCATCGACTTTAGGGGCGAAGTAATCGCAAAAGTCTTCACATTTGTCAACCCACCCATAAGGAATATCAACCGCTACTCCACCAATACGGAAGTAATTATTATTAATCAGGCGTTGTCCGCTGGCGGCTTCCCACAAGTCGTAAATTAATTCCCGTTCCCGGAAGATGTAGAAGAAAGGCGTTTGCGCCCCTACATCAGCCAGAAAGGGTCCTAACCACAGCAGGTGATTGGCGATGCGATTCAACTCCAGCATAATCACGCGGATATAGCTGGCGCGTTTGGGTACCTCAATATCCGCTAATTTTTCCGGGGCGTTAACGGTAATCGCTTCGTTAAACATGCCCGCTGCATAGTCCCACCGACTCACATAGGGGACATACATAATATTCGTGCGGTTCTCAGCTATTTTCTCCATACCGCGATGCAGGTAGCCGATAACCGGTTCGCAATCGATCACATCCTCCCCGTCTAAAGTGACGATTAAGCGGAGAACGCCGTGCATGGACGGATGGTGAGGACCCAAGTTGAGAACCATTGGGTCGGTTCTGGTTTCGAGTTGTGCCATAGTGATGTATTTGGTTTACCCAATTTTTAGCGATGACGCTTTAACATAGACATTCAGGTAATGGTCTAGGGTAAGGGTACAATAACACCCTGTCCCAGAGAGCGCGATTAGCACGAATCTTTTTCTGAATATCCCTATTGTCTATTGATTTGTGTCCACCTTGGGATTGAATTGACCAACCCTACGGATTGACAACCGTTATTGCTCATCGCTGATCGCTTCGCTTATGTTTACTTTTGTTGCATCCCTTTAATTATATGGAGTTTGAGGCGCAAGCAGCGCAGTTTTTTCATCGTTCAGTCTTAAGTCAGGAGTTAATCGCTGGATTGGCGATTCGTCCAGGTGGGCATTATTTGGATGCGACGGTGGGTGGAGGTGGACATAGTGAGTTAATTCTATCTGCTGTCCCAGATGTCCGTGTCACCGCTATTGACCAAGATGCCCAGGCGATCGCAGCGGCTAAAGCCAGGTTAGCACCCTATGGCGTGAGCATCCAATTTTGGCGGGGGAATTTTGTGGACTATCAACCGCCGGACTCGTTATTTGATGGCATTGTTGCTGATTTAGGCGTTAGTTCCGCCCAACTGGATATTCCCGATCGCGGCTTTAGTTTTCGCCATCAAGCCCCTCTGGATATGCGGATGGATCAACGCCAATCCTTAACCGCCGCCCAGATTATTAATCACTGGGATGAAACCCAACTGGCAAACATGATTTATGAGTATGGTGAAGAACGCTTATCCCGGCGGATTGCCCGGGCAATTGTGGAACGTCGCCCCTTTGAAACCACCACCCAATTAGCCGAGGCGATCGCGCGATCAGTTCCCAAAAAATACCGCTATGGTAGGATTCACCCTGCCACTCGCACCTTTCAAGCTCTTCGCATTGCCGTGAACCAAGAATTATCCTCCCTAGAAAAATTTCTCAATTGTGCGCCAACTTGGTTAAAACCAGGCGGCAGAATTGGTATTATTAGTTTTCACAGCTTGGAAGACCGTCTGGTTAAACACCACTTGCGGGATTCACCAATATTGCGGGTGCTTACCAAAAAACCCATAACTCCACAACCCACGGAACGGGATGAAAATCCCCGCGCTCGTTCTGCCAAGTTGAGATTGGCTGAACGTCTTTGAAGGGACAAGAGACTACAGGGCTAGAGTCAGTCGAGTCATCCTATGGGCGCTGGTACTGGATTGGGCAAATCAGACTAGAATACTCGCTTTTTTAATGCATGGTATGACAATTTTGTCAACTATTAAGACGAAGTTAGTGTTCTAAGATACAAATAGACGGCGACGTAGTTGTCGTCATCAATCTACTGTTCCTTATTATCCCCAAGTTGGTGTCAATAAGCAGATGTTGCTGAAAAATTACTGAATATACCACTCTGGCGAAGAAATATCAGGGCAGATGCATCGAGCCAAACTTAATCTGACACCAGGGAGTTCTACTCGTAGCCAGCTTAAAGTGGATGTTTGGTATTATTTCGTTTTTAAGAAAACATCTGACAAACGTTTGGATCTTCCAAAATAGACTGTTCCTTTTGTTGATGACTCACACTTGCCCTAAATAAATTATGAGGGAAATTGTAATCGGGAGCCTCAGGGTGTCCCTAATGATGCCTATTCTTGGTTATTTGTGGTGGATCGGCTCAAAATCACAGATTGAACGACAACCGGGCTGGTTTTATATGCTGGCGGGTTACGGCTTAATTTGTCTGGATGGGTTTATGGATTTAGTTAACCGTACTCTTGGGTTGACCACCCTAAACTCGAATCCAATTGATACGCTGATTCCAATGACGCTGGCATATCTGGTGGGATTTGGACTGTTGCTTATCGGCTTATGGCAATGGTTACCGTTTGTTGCCAAGGTAAAGAAGCTAGACATTTTGTCCCCTTCATACCCTAACTGGGAAGACTATCATACCTGCAAATTATACGATCAAGGCGGCACGATCGCCCAGTCGGATGAACTGAAGCAAGAGATAGCAGACTGTCTAAACACTAAAGCCGAACTGCAACAGCAAGAAGAACAATTTCGGGCAATTACCCAAGCCTTCCCTGTACCTGTGGCGATCGCCCGAGTCTCTGATGGCACAATTGTCTACGGAAATTCCCACGCTAACGTAATGTTTGGCGTCGCTACCTCAGAGTTAGTCGGTAACTCAATGCCCGATTTTTATGAAAATCCTGCCGACTGGCAAAAACTGTTAGCCACATTAGACCAAAAGGGTGTTGTCCAGAATGCTCAAGTTCGTGTTCATACAATTAATGGCACGCCCTTGTTGG
Organism: uncultured Coleofasciculus sp.; assembly: GCA_937127375.1. GTDB lineage: Bacteria > Cyanobacteriota > Cyanobacteriia > Cyanobacteriales > Coleofasciculaceae > Coleofasciculus. The sequence goes on from CAKZMA010000446.1 coordinate 3,652, forward strand.
TAACGGTATCGATGCAGCTGTTGACCTTAAATCAGGAAAAAACTATTTTGAGTGTATTCCATGATATCAGCGATACCTATCAGCAAATTACCCAATATCAGCAAACAGAAGCCGTTCTCAAAGACAGTGAAGCTTGCTATCGGAGGTTGGTTGAACAGTCTCCCGACGCGATCGCCCTCGAAAGTCAGGGTACACTGGTTTATATCAATCCTAAAGGTGTCAAACTACTGGGAGCCATTAGTAAAAGTCAACTTATCGGTAAACCTTGGTCAGAGTTTAACCCTAAGGATCAGGGAAATCAGAGAGATAGGGAAGATCACCGAGTTGTTGGTTCTGAGCATACAGACAAATTCTCTGATCACAAACGAAGGACGAATCCACCTCACACCCTAACATTACCCACAAAATTTGTTACCGAACAAGTTGTGCAGTTAGACGGTCAGATCATTGATGTGGAAATTGCCCGTTTACCCGCCATTTATCAAGGTCAAAGAGCAACCCAACTGGTTATTCGAGAGGTTACCCATCCAGAACAGCCAGACCGAGAACTGAGAGTACGAGCGCGTCAGCAAGCAACCTTGGCTAAATTGAGCCAACGGGCGCTTTCGGGACTGGATTTAAATACCCTGATGGACGAAGCGGTAAGTACGATTGCTCAAACCTTAGAGGTTGAGTATTGCAAAGTGTTAGAACTCCTACCCAATGGTAATGTGTTTTTACTAAAAGCGGGTGTGGGTTGGTCGCCAGGATTAGTTGGGTATGCTTTAGTCGGTGCCAACAGGAATTCCCAAGCGGGTTATAATCTGATATCTCAAGAACCTGTCGTGGTTGAAGATCTACCGATTGATACTCGCTTTAGTGGACCCCCTCTGCTCTACAATCATCGCGTAGTCAGTGGTGTGAGTGTGGTGATTCCGGGTCAAGAGCAACCCTTTGGAGTGTTGGGGGCGCATACCACCAGCCAGCGCCGTTTTAGTGAAGATGAGATTCACTTTCTCCAAGCGGTTGCCAATGTTTTAGCCTTGGCGATTGGACATCAGCAGTCAGAGGCGAATCTCTATCTGATGCAGCGAGCGATCGCGGCGAGTAATAATGGGGTGATTATTACTGATCCTAATCAACCGGATAACCCAGTTATTTATGTTAACCCTGCCTTCGAGTCAATGACGGGTTATACCGCAGAGGAGGTGATTGGACACAACTGTCGTTTCTGGCAAGAACCTGATTATAATCAAGCCGGGGTGACTAAGTTAGCGACAGCGATTCAAGAGCAACGAGAGTGCCATGTCATTTTACAGAACTATCGTAAAGATGGCAGCCTTTTCTGGAATGAACTCTATGTTTCGCCCGTCTTTGATGGGGATGGCTATTTAACCCACTTTGTCGGGATTCAAACCGATATTACTAAACGGAAGCAGGCAGAGGAAGCCCTGCGACAGAGTGAGGAAAAGCTGGAGAGTATTCTCAGGTCTCTAGACGATGTGGTCTGGTCAGCGTCCCTGAAGACTCAACAGTTTATTTACCTGAATCCGGCGACAGAACGAGTTTATGGTCGCCCCGTATCCGACTTTGTGGATTGTCCCAGTCTTTGGGAGTTAGTCGTTCATCCTGATGATCGCCAACGGGTGGAAATAGCATCTCAAACGCTGATGCACCAGGGGAGTAAAGATATAGAATATAGGGTTGTACGACCGGATGGCGAAGTGCGTTGGCTGCGCGATCGCGCCCGCCTAATTTACGATCACAGAGGTACTGCCATTCGTATGGATGGAATTGCTACCGATACGACCAAACGCAAACAAGCTGAGGCGGCTTTACTCAAAAGTGAGGAGCAGTTTCGCCTCACCTTTGAACTTGCTCCCATTGGCATGGCAATGACTTCCCTTGAGGGTCAATTCCTCAAGGTTAATCAGGCATTGTGTGACGCCTTGGGGTATACGGCTCAGGAACTGTTGGCTCTCACGTTGACAGAAATTATCCACCCGACTGAACGGACACTCGACGATACCCAACATCAATCGTTGCGGCGGGGAGAACTCTCCCATTTGCAAACTGAACGGCGTTTTATATCAGAATCTGGCAGAATTGTCAATGCTATTTTGAAGGTTGTGTTAGTTAGAGACTCTCAAGGTCAACCCCTGCACTATATTAGTCAGGTGGTGGATATTAGCGATCGCAAACGCATGGAGGAACAGTTACTCCACGATGCTTTCCACGATGTATTGACCGGATTACCGAATCGGGCATTATTCATGGATAGGCTCGAGTATGCGTTGCGACGGGCAGGGCAACGCTGGGACTATTTATGTGCGGTGATTGTCTTGGATTTAGACCGTTTTAAGGTGATCAATGATAGTTTAGGGCATCTGGTTGGCGATCGACTGCTGAGTGCAATTGCCGACCGATTACAAGGGTGCTTACGCCCCAGCGATACCTTAGCTCGGTTAGGGGGAGACGAATTTACGATTCTACTCGATGATATTCCCAATACGGGAGCAGCCAAAGATATCGCCAAATCGATTCACCAAACGTTGGAATCTTCATTTAACTTAGATGGGTATGAGGTGTTTGCCACAGCCAGTATCGGGATTGCCCTGAGTGGTATGGCATATAACCGAGCGGAAGACTTGCTCCGAGATGCCGATACCGCCATGCATCGGGCAAAGCTTCAGGGAACCGCTTGTTATGTCATGTTTGACACCGCCATGTCCGGTCGCGCCCTTGCTCAGTTACGCTTGGAAACCGAACTGCGATGGGCAATTGAACGCCAAGAACTTGAGGTTTATTACCAACCAATTATTTCCCTGGCGACAGGTAAGATTACCGGGTTTGAAGCGCTGGTGCGTTGGCAGCATCCAGAACAGGGAATGATTTCACCGGGCGCGTTTATTCCGTTAGCTGAGGAAACGGGTTTAATTATTCCCATTGGTCAGTGGGTGTTGCGAACATCCTGCTATCAGCTACGCCAATGGCAACGACAGTTTAGCCACTATCCCCCGTTAACCATGAGCGTTAATTTGTCGGGGAAACAGTTTTCCCAAGCGGATTTAATTGAGCAAATTGACCAAATTATTCAAGAGACAGATGTCAATCCCAGCACTCTCAAGTTGGAAATTACCGAAAGCGGGATTATGGAACATTCCGATTCGGCGTCGGCTTTATTGGAGCGATTGAAGGCATTGAATATTGAGTTGTACATTGATGATTTTGGCACCGGGTATTCGTCGTTAAGTCGCTTACATCAGTTTCCCATTGATGCCTTAAAAATTGACCGTTCCTTTGTCAGTCGCATGGGGGATGCTGGGGAAAATGGGGAGATTGTGCAAGCGATTGTAACCTTGGCTCACAATTTAGGTATGGATGTTGTAGCAGAAGGGATAGAAACGACTATGCAGTTAGCCCAACTGAGAGGGCGGCGATGTGAATATGGTCAGGGATACTTTTTCTCTAAGCCATTGAATCGGCAAGCCGCAGAACAGTTAATGATTAATTTACCCCAGTGGTAAAGCATGAGAGGAGGAGAGAAGCTTTCATCCAGGATGGTGTTTCCCAGGAAGTCGAATCTTTCATTTATGAGCATAGGCGTTGATGTTAGTCAAGGTCAGCTCCAATGTGAAAGACTCTCGATGCTCCAATCTTAGCTGCTGCGGTAGTCGGTCATGTCAATCGTTTGCTGACACTAAACACGAAAGATTTCACGCCAGAAGTCTCGGCTCCAGGTAAACCAGCGACAGCATTAATAGAAGATTTTGGTAATGATTATCATTATGATAATCTAAAGGGGTTACTCTTGCCGTGCTGTCCTGGAAAAGGAAAGTGGCTCTGGGCATAGCGATAACCCCATCAGGATTTCGCACCGATTGGTCGGGAGCGGTCATGTTTGTCGTGACGGCTTGACTTTCTACTTGCTCACGTCAACGTTTTGGAGAATTAGTGATCATGCCAAATTATCGCTGCCTAGTTACAACAATCCTGGCTTTAGGAATCGTGTCTTTAGTCGGCTGTGGACAAACTCAAACGAATGAAACAACCGAATCCGCCCAATCTTCTGACTCTAACGTCTCAGAAAACCGGCTTGATGTGGTTGTGAGTATTCCACCGCAAAAATATTTTGTCGAACGGATTGGTGGTGAATATGTCAATGTCACCGTCATGTTACCGCCTGGTGCGAGTCCAGCCACCTATGAACCTAAACCCCAACAGCTACAAAATTTAGCGGATGCAGAGGCGTATGCCCGCATCCAGGTTCCTTTTGAGAATGCCTGGTGGGAGCGCATTCGTTCTGGGAATCCGGAGATGAAAGTTGTGGATTTGACCGAAGGAGTTAACCGAATGCCTATGGCGGCGGAACATTCCCATCCCGGTGAAGAACACCATCACCACAGTGACGCCGACGAACACCAGCATGATCAGGAGGCTAGTTCTCAAACCGAAACCGTAGCCAATCCCGATCCCCACATTTGGCTATCACCCCCCCTGGTTAAAGAACAAGCACAAACCATTTATGCAGCCCTTGTCGAACTTGACCCCAGCCGTCAACAGATTTATCAAGAGAACCTAAATGCCTTCATTGCTGACCTAGAGCAACTGGATCAAGACATTCAGCAAACCCTTTCTGGAGTTGAGAATCGAACCTTCATGGTCTTCCATCCGGCTTGGGGCTACTTTGCTCGTGCCTACAATTTGGAAATGGTTCCCATTGAAGTCGGTGGCAATGAACCCAGTGCGGCAGAAATGTCCAAGCTGGTTTCTAAAGCTAAAGCAGACAATATTCAAGTTATTTTTGCTCAACCTCAATTTAGCACCAGGAACGCTAAAACAATTGCCAATGAAATTGGTGGAGAGGTGATTTTACTCGATCCACTGGCTGAAGACTGGATGAGCAATATGAGCAAAGTATCTAACACATTTAAAGATGTTATGGGTGATCCAACCGCCCTTTTAGTTGTCACCCCTCACCTTGTCGCTGTGATTAGTAAATAGTCGCTTATTATTGGCTTTTTTTGCATCAAATAACACCAATTTTGTTTACCCATATCGATTACTAATTTCATCATACCAATGTTTCCTGATGTTGCGCCATATCTGACCCATTCGGGCGATAGGAAAAGGTGTATTTGTTGCCTAATTTAAAAGAGAGTAATGGTATCACTGTGGCACAATCAACTACATCTGAATTCGTGATTACGATCGAAAACCTTTGGGCAGGATACGGTCAGGAACCGATTTTGCACGATATCAATCTTTCGGTCAATAAATTGGACTATATCGGCATCATTGGTCCAAATGGAGGCGGCAAGACCACCCTATTCAAGGTACTATTGGGATTATTGTCACCTCAACAGGGACAGGTGAAAATTCTCGGACGTTCGATTCAGCAAGGTCGTCGTTATATCGGTTATGTTCCACAGGTGATGACATTTGACCGCAGTTTCCCCATTAATGTTGGGGATGTTGTGCGGATGGGACGTTTGGGCAAGCGTCGTCTGCTGAGACATTTTAATCGTAAGGATGATGAGAAGGTAGAACAGGCATTACAACAGGTAGACTTGCTAGATTTAAAAGATCGCCCGGTGAGTGAGCTTTCTGGTGGGGAGTGCCAACGAGTCTATATTGCTCGGGCGTTAGCAACAGAACCCCAGATTCTACTGCTTGATGAACCCACAACCAGTCTAGATAGTAAAGCCTCTACAGCCATCTATGAATTGCTGCGGCAACTGAATGAATGTGTGACAATTTTGATGATTTCTCACGATATTGGCATGGTATCCTCTTACGTTAAAACAATCGGCTGTTTGAACCAACGGCTGTATTACCACGGTGATAGTCAGGTGACGAATGAAATGCTAGAGCAGACCTATGGAGAATCAGTAGAACCGGTGATTCACAATCGGTTTGTGCCGCGAACGTTAGCCGCGCATCCGTCAAAATCGACCTAACTCAAAACCTGAATAGCCGAGACGCAAGGAAATAATTTTGATTTCGCTTATGCTGGAAGTTATACAGCAAGAATTTATGCAAAATGCCCTATTAGCGGGGCTGTTGATTAGCATTGCCAGTGGCATTATTGGCAGCTTTGTGGTGGTCAATCGGATTGTGTTTATCGCTGGAGGCATTGCTCACGCTGCTTATGGGGGTGTGGGTATGGGATTTTTCTTGGGATTTAATCCAGTGCTGGGGGCAAGCGCCTTCAGTTTGGTGGCGGCGTTGACAATGGGCTGGGTGCAGCGTAAAACCCAGTTGCGACAAGATACTGTCATTGGTATGTTATGGGCAATTGGTATGGCAATTGGGATAATTTTTGTTGATTTGACACCGGGCTATACGGCAAATCTAAGGAGTTATTTATTTGGTAGTATTCTCTCTGTTCCTAGACGCGATCTCTGGATTATGCTGGCGCTAAATATAATGATCGTCATTTTGGTCGTGCTGTTTTACAAAGAGTTATTGGCGATCTCCTTTGACGAAACCTTTGCCACAGTGCGGAATGTACCCGTGAATGGGCTTTACCTGATGCTGATGGGAATTATTGCGCTGACGGCGGTGATGCTGATGCAGGTGGTGGGCATAATTTTACTGATTGCCCTGCTGTCTATGCCCGCCGCGATCGCGAATCTGTATGTCAAGGACTTGAAGAAAATGATGCTACTGGCTAGCCTGCTGTGTATGATCTTTACCACAGCCGGATTGTGGCTTTCCTACGTCCTCAATTTTACCTCTGGTGCCACGATTGTGCTGTGCGCCGCGATCGCTTATCTTGCCAGTTTGGGCATCAATTTTCTCCGGCGATACCGCCAAACGGAAACCCGATTGTTTCAGTAGAGTCTTTCCCGTTTAATTTGTTAGGTTTTAGTTGATTTATGATAGACACCGATAGCTTCCCCCAAAAACTACCTGTAACTGTCATTACAGGCTTCCTGGGCAGCCCTCATCGGCAACAAACATGGACAGAGTAGTGGGTGGCGATGGCACAATAGATGTAGAACGCGAATATCGGTTGGAGGCAGTATGTCACTTACCGTCGCCGATTTAGAGAACCGACAAGCTTATTATCCAAACTATCGGCTAGAACGATGAGTAATCTATCAAAAGACCAAGAACTTACGATTAAGACATTTCCTTTGTCAATTGCTGAAGCAGGTCAAGTAACACTTCCACAAGAGGTTTTGGATAGCTTACAGGTGAGTCCAGAAAATTCGTTACTTTTGCTGCAAATTGGGGAGTTGGTTTTACTTGTTCCTAGACAGCCTCAAGTTAGTTCTCTTGCCGATTGCTTTGTCTCCCTAATGAATACCAGCCAGGTTAGTTTAGGAGACTTATTAGAAGGGTTACAGGAAGAGAGGCAAACCATTTGGGAAGAATCTCAGCACCGTGATTAGAGTATTTCTTGATTCAAGTGCATTGATTGCAGCTTGCGGTTCTGCCAGTGGTGCTAGCCATGCCGTGATTGTAATGGCAGAGATTGGATTGTTCAAGGTTGTAATTTCAGAGCAGGTTGTAGACGAGTGCGAGCGCAACCTGATGAAAAAACTGCCAAAAGCTCTTCCCGTTTTTAGGCAAATTATCTCTACTATCGCTCCTGAAATTCTACCCAATCCTTCTACTACAGAGATAGAGCAATGGGTAGCAATTATCGAACCTAAAGATGCTCCCATCTTAGCTGCTGCGGTAGTCGGTCAGGTCAATCGTTTGCTGACACTAAACACGAAAAATTTCACACCAGAAGTATCGGCTCAAAGTGGCTTACTGATTCAAACACCGAGCGAATTTATTCAACAAATTCGTGCTTTAATTAACAAAGAATTGAGTGAGTGATAGATAGTGAGGTGGCTTGCTTGTTTTCATAAAAGCCAAAGGGAGCAGGGAACTGCTTAACAGGGAATACCTAAGTACGGAAAACCCTTAACTTTTAAAGCGAGTGCAAGAGTCTACGCCAAGAGCCACATCAGCCAGTAATTCATCAGCTAGGTCGAGAAGTTTGGCGATTCGGGCATCGCTGAGTTGGTAGTACACGAAACGACCCTGCTGTTGACGGACAACCAAGTCGCAACAGCGTAGACAACTCAGATGATTGGAAACATTAGACTGGGTGAGTCCTGTTGCTTCAACAATTTCGTTGACCTTCTTGGGTTCATCTCGCAAAACATTGAGGATAGACAAACGCGAGGAGTCAGAAAATCCCCGAAACAGTTTGACCTTCAGATCGGTAGCTTGAGTTTTGGCAATCATTGATAGGGGGTAACAGGCTTGTGGCTTGACATATCAGTTGTTACTGATATTTAATGATAGCTTTAACTAAGACATATCAGTTGTCACTGATATGAGAACCGGATAGGTCGAGTTGTATCGAATTACCCGGCTGTCGATAATCCAGGTCGCGTGTCTTTGCTCAATAGTCAATTGTCTCATGAACCCAACAACCCCCTCGAACAGTACCTTACAAGCAATAGTTGATGGGATGGACTGCCCTAGCTGTGCCAAAACCATTCAGGCAAATCTAGTGCTTCTACCGGGTGTAGACAAGGCTTGTGTCAATTTTGCCAGTGGCAAGCTTACCGTCTCTTATCACCCATCCCAAGTCGAGGCAAGGGTGATTCGCGATCGCATCACGGAAATGGGTTACACCCTTGATATCGCTCCAGCCAATCCCACCAAAACGCTGCAAGCACAGGTCAGAGGGATGGATTGTGGGGGATGTGCCAAGACGATTGAAGCGAGTGTAAAGCAGTTGGCTGGAGTCACTGAGATATCCGTCAGCTTTGCATCGGAACGATTGAACGTATCTTATCACCCCCACCACGTCCGTGAAGCCGACATCATCAAGCGTGTGACAGAAGAGGGCTATACCGTTGAGCAGGCGCAGGAAAAGACCCCGGCTAAAAAACTTATTGCCAATGTTGGTGGAATGGATTGTGGCAGTTGCGCTAAAACCATTGAAGCTAGCCTACAGAAGACGGCAGGAATTCATCAAGTTTCGGTCAGTTTTGCCACTGGGCGGTTAGAGGTGTCCTATGACCCGATTCAGGTCAGCGAGACGGTGATTGGAGATCGAGTCACCGCTTTAGGCTATACAGTCGAGGACGTGACAATCACGAACCTTGGTGACACTGGCTCTGATGCTGTGTCCCAGAGTCAGCCGACACCTAGCCAGCATTCGCCCAAGTCTGACTTGACAGGTTGGCAATTCTGGCTGTTGACGCGACGGGGACAGACTGTTCTTTTCAGTGGTATTGGCTTAGTACTGGGATTGATTGCCGAAGGATTGTTATCCCTCAGTTGGATTGCCCAAGGCTTCTATATCGTTAGCTTGCTCGTTGCGTTCCTGCCAGTTGCACGAGCTGCATGGATTGCCTTGAAACTGCGTCGAGCAGATATGAACTTGCTGATGACGCTTGCGGCGATTGGAGCGGCTATTTTGAATTTTTGGTTCCAAGGCGCATTGGTTATGTTCTTGTTTGCCTTGGGGACAACGTTACAGACTTTCACTCTCGGTCGCACCCGCAATGCCATTCGCGACTTGATGGACTTGACTCCACCAACTGCAACACTTAAGCGGAATGGGCAAGAGGTTTCAGTTCCTGTTGAAGAGATTCAAGTTGGCGAGATGCTGACAATCCGACCAGGACAACGCATTGCCCTGGATGGCATAGTGGTGTCTGGCATGAGTGCTGTTGACCAGTCTCCGATTACGGGAGAATCTGTCCCAGAAGACAAAGAAAAAGGCGATCGCATTTTTGCAGGTACGCTGAACCAGACTGGCTTTTTGGAGGTTCAGGTAACTCATAGCGCCAAAGACACAACCGTTTCCCGGATCATTCATTTAGTGGAGGAAGCCCAAGAAAGCCGCGCTCCCATCCAGCAGTGGGTCGATCGCTTTTCTGCCATTTACACGCCGATTGTTCTTACTGTGGCAGCAGGGATTGCGCTTATTCCACCGTTAGTGTTGGCTCAACCGTTTAACGTGTGGTTCTACAAGGCACTGGTATTGCTAGTAATTTCCTGCCCTTGTGCGTTAGTGATTGCTACACCCGTTTCCCTGGTGAGTGCGATTGGGGCTGCAACCCGAAACGGTGTTTTATTCAAGGGTGGAAATGCGCTAGAGACAGCCGGACGACTGACAACCCTAGCCTTCGATAAAACTGGCACGATTACTCAGGGTATGCCTGTCGTACAACAGGTCTATAACCTAGGAGAAATGAAGGCGTCCACAGTGCTGCTGATTGCGGCTTCCCTAGAACAACAATCGGAACATCCCCTAGCAAAGGCGATTGTGACAGCAGCGAAAGCAAAGGGAATGGAACTAGATACTCCAGAAACCTTTACAGCCATCCCCGGTAAGGGAATTTGGGCAAAGTTTGGACAGTCCGTTTATGGGGTTGGCAATCGACGGTTATTTGCAGAGCAAGACATTCCTCTGTCAGCCGCAGCGGAATCCTGGGTGGCTGAGATTGAATCTTTTGGGCATACTCCCGTGCTAGTTGGAACTCGACAAGGTTTAATTGGAGCGATCGCCTTAGCAGATGGACTCCGTTTGGAATCCATTGAAGCGGTACGATTGTTGAAACGAATTGGCTTAAAGCGACTGGTGATGCTGACAGGCGATCGCATCCCCGTTGCTTCTGAGATTGCTCAACAGGTTGGCATGGATGACTATCAAGCTGAGTTACTACCTGAAGATAAACTTGAGGCAATTTACAACCTTCGCCACAAAGGAACGGTAGGTATGGTTGGGGACGGCATTAACGATACTCCCGCCCTGGCTGCGGCAGATGTCAGTTTTGCCGTCGGCAACATCGACGTTGCGCTGGAAGCCGCTGATGTAGTGCTTGTCAGCAACGATCTAAGGCGCTTGGCTTATGCCATCCAACTCAGTCGCCGCACACTTAAAGTGATTCAGCAAAGTATTGTCATTGCTTTAGTTCTGAACGGAACGTTTATTCTCCTGGGAACCTTGGGGGTAATTGGACTGCCAATGGCGGTTTTAGAGGATATGGGGTCTTCTCTGTTAGTGACTCTCAACGCCATGCGGCTGTTTAACCTGAAGTTCCCCCAGCAAAAAAATTGAAACTGGTTCACTGTGCGGCTTTGCGCGATTTTTGACGCGCCCTACTTATGTACAATCGCGCTCAACCTTGATGTAGCGTGGGTTTCAACCGATCTCTTGTCATATTGCCTTGCATAGCGCGATCGCACAAGGGATTCTCGGTTATTTCAACCAAAACCTTGCTGGATGAAAGCATCCCCTTGACAAGTGGATTGGGAGACGAAGATTACGATCGCGTTGTCAGCTTGTCGCAAACGCTGTC
>CAKZMA010000447.1 GCA_937127375.1 uncultured Coleofasciculus sp.
TGGTGATCCACTGGGGTGCGTCATGATCACGCCCGGTGTCTCATCGCACCCTGGTGTCTCATCACACCACAATCCTTTCGACTTGATGACAACCTTACAAGTTAGAATATCTGCATTAATAAATCCTCTTTTATCCAACTCTTTAACCGCTCTGCTGACCGTCTGGCGGTGTACTGGCTTGCGATCGCTCGACAGTTCTCTGGCAATCTCGGCACAGTTGATTTCTAGTCCATTCCCATAAGGATCGAGGGTTCTGAGGTAGTACAGCACATCTCGCTGGGCGGGAGTCAGTTCATGACAAGCTTTCAGCCATTCGCTGTGCTGCAAGGGGTAAAACTTCCCCGGAATCTTCGTATTCTGCGTCATCTTTGCTATTTTTGAGTTAACTGATTGGTGAAACCATTCGCGAATTGGTTAAAATTATTCTGTCAATAATTCGCTAAAAGGTGAATTAACTGTTATAAAAGTTTACATGGCTAGACCCATAACGCCCCTTTTAGAATGGCTGTGCGATGAGCAAGGCAATATCTCCGGCAAAGAGTTAGCCGAGGTTTCAGGTATTGCACCGCAGACTTGGAGCAAAGTCAGACAAGGGAAGCAGGATTTATCGAGTGATTTAGTCTGGCGGGTAATGTGTGCGATCGCATTGCTTCGTCCTAATTCTGAGGCGGCGCGAGTTGTGTCTATGGTTGAGGGGAAACCGTCTCAGGCTCATCAAAGTGTTAGCGCCAGTCTCTGTGAGATGATTAGGGTGGCGGATGAGGAAGAACTGGAAGCCGCCATGCTGCAAATTGTCCGTCGTATGTTCGGGCGTCAAGCAGAGGTTGAACGGGTTAAATCGACTCTTTGACGCTATTTCCTGTATCTGACGCCTAAAAGTTCTAGGGGATTTATGGGTTATGTCAGGAGTCAGTCATATTTAGTCGGGTGAGGAATTCCGAAAATGTTTCCGTTACCAAGCGCCATTCTACGTGATAATCTCCGGGTTCATCACACCAGTATGATGCGACAACGCGCGGGTTTTCTGTGGACGATCGGAAATCTAACGCGATGGCAAGATCATCACCGGGAATGCGATTCACCGCAATGAACAGTGATTTTTCAACATCGAGCCATGGTAAGTCTGTTTTGTCGGGCGAAATGGAACCCCGATATTCACGGAATCCCCTGGCGAAATGCGGTGAATCGACCAATGATGCGCTATTCTCCATGACCATCCAGCGCATGACCTCGATGAACTCGATCGGTCCTTGCAGCCAAGGAATCAACGATTGAATCAAAACTTCGTCCGGTTGCTGCCATTTGCCAGCCGACCACAATTCAACGAACGCGGGTGGGAATCGCATCCCCCGGATTTCAAGAATTGTGTCGGATGGATCATTTGCCATGCCCTCACTTTCCCCAGACTATTCAACGCCTTATGGTATCAAAGGTAATAGCACTTTGTCCTACTCATCCACCTCTCCCGAAGCCAGCTCTTGATACATCTCTTCTATAGTCTTCCCCTCCTGAGCCGCCCTAAACTGTAACCGCTCAGTGTGATTCTCAGCGTTCCGGTAGAGATAAGTGTTAATCGCGTTACTGATAACTTGGGACACTGGCTTATTGAGGAGTTCAGCGATCACCTTTAAGTCGTAATAATCTTTGTCGGGGAGTTGCGGTGTCTGAAATCGCGGATTCTTAACCTTTGATAACGAAACTTTACCGTAATCGATTCTCATATTTGTACCTAGACAGGTATACTCTAGGTACAGTATATCTGTAAGAAAAGAGAATGTGACCGCTCCCGAAGGAGCGATCGCACCACGCCATAGAGATTGTGCCACCAATCTCTAAGCGCTACCACTCCACTGAAAGTCCCAATGGAGGGCAAATTGATCATGCCATATTCTCACCGAGGCGGAGGACGCACACCTGTCCCTTTGTCTCCCGTTCCGCAAATTGCAACGGATATTAGTAAACCTTGGGCGATCGTTCACAGTCCCCCAGGACAAAAGCCGGAAATAACCCAGGCTTACGCGAACCGCCAAGACGCCGAGGACTCCCTGCGATTCCTCAAACGTTACGTCCAACACCCCCAAAACTTTTCGATCGCGTTTCTGGGGGATGAAGAATGATGGCATTTCAAATCCCATCGCCCCATCACCCCACACCAGACGAAGCATCAATTGATGTCGAGATAGTCGAGGGTGAAGGCGATGAACAAACCCCGATCGCCACCGATGAAACCCCCCAAGTAGAGGACGGGATTAAACTCCGAGACATCATCCCAGAA
>CAKZMA010000448.1 GCA_937127375.1 uncultured Coleofasciculus sp.
CTTTGTTACGGGGTCTCAAGCCCTAATATTGTTCGCTTGGTTTTCGCTCCTGCGGACTATTATAGCACTGCACCGCTTAGACAAGATGCTGGAGCATTTTCCAATGTTCCCTGTTTCCTGTTTCCTATTCCCTATTCCCTATTCCCTATTCCCTGACAAATGACAAATGACGAATGACCAATTACGCCGATGGCAAGTCAAACAATACCGTTGTCATATAATACTCTGCCCAATCCGCACCAAAGGCTTTTTCTAGGACACGACGGGTTTTATCATTCTGCTGCTGCTTGGTGCAATAATAATGCTGACCCGCTAAAACTTCTGCTTGGTTTTCAGCCGAAACGGGTGTCGCATTAGCCGCCTGAGTACAATGAATTTGGAGAAAATTCTCTACTCGCGATAAAAATTTGTGTTCCTCTTCAGGGGTGTTGGGTCGAATAAAAATGCAAAATTCAGAAAAAATATCGCCCCACTCTGGCAACTCACGGACGTCTTGGAAATGAGGCGTTGGTAAGGCTTGTAACGGTTGGCGGTAAATGTCAGGTAAGATACGCTGAGCATTCACTGGAGAAAGGTCTGCGATCGCGGCACTGATTTTCCCGCGTCCACCAACTAGATCACAGCCGAACATGGGTAGATTATACTCCGGACGGGGAAACATGACACAGTGGAGGATATCGAGCATTGTTCCCACTTTTGCCAGTTCCAAGTGCAGTTTGCGAAACTGTGGTGTCTGATAACAACGGTTTTCAATCGTAAGTTTCTCACCCTCTAGACGCCCCTCTACATAACCTAAATCAGCAGGAAGCTGATAGGGCGACAAATCCAGGTAACGCCGCCAGTTAGCTTCAATACAGTCGGCTAATTGGTGGATGAGGGGGTGTTGTTGCTCTCGCAGGGAAGGCTTAGTAGTTGCTGACATTCCTTGAACCTAAACAATTAACCTAAACCCGTCAGGATAAGGCGGTAGGTCTAGGATATCAGCTTCTGATTCCGTTGGGATAGCCACAATCTTAATCTGCCTGCTTTTTATCGTGACTGAACTTGGTGTGATGTTGGAGAGTGAAGACTTAGATAGTGTGAGTTGGCTTGAAGAACCCAGAAACCCCGTTAGCGATGATGGATATCCCCCAAGTGGTGCAGCTACTTCGTTAGCTCAGGAAGTCAGAAAGGATGTCAATATAAGTAAGCAGAGTTGATAGGAGTAGACGAGTATGTTTGGCTTAGGATGGCCCGAAGTGGCGATTATTGGAATTGTCGCTCTAGTAATTTTCGGTCCCAAGAAGATCCCTGATATGGGTCGCGCATTAGGAAAAACGCTTAAAGGTTTTAAAGAAGAGATGAATACTCCAACATCTGAGGAGGATGACGCTGACTAGAGTTGATTTATCGGTGGGGAGGGCGGGTTTTGTTGTTGATTTATCGGTGGATGTCTAATTTAGCGGCTAAACCCGCCCCTACAAATTTTGCCTAAACCCGCCCCTCAAACAGGCTTTCTCTTTGGCAGAAGCAGCAGCCAAAGATGGGAATTATTGAGCCGAAAGCTTAATTCGAGCCATTTCCGCCATCCTTCTTGATTGGCAATTCCGGAGTCTCAATTAAATCAGTCATCGCTTCAGTCAAGGCTTTGGGGTCCATGAATACGATTTTGGAGTTGCTACTTTCTCCCAATTTCTCGTTCGCTTCTACATATCGAGTGGCAATCAAATACTTGAGTACATCTTGACTGTTAGGCTTTTCGAGCAGCGCTTTTGAGATCATCTCTAGGGATTTCACCGTTCCCTCTGCCTGGGCGATCGCGGCTTCTCTCTCACCCTCTGCCTCATAAATCGCCGCTTTTTTCATGCTTTCTGCGGCTCGCTCCTGTTCCAAGGACTCTAGCACTGTCTGGGGTGGTTTAATTTCTTGGAGTTCCACACGGATAACCTCTACCCCCCAACTATCGGCAGCTTCCTTGAGGTAAACAGACAAATTTTCATTGATCTCAGAACGGGATGAATAGGTTTGATCTAAATCCATTTTGCCAATCTCCGACCGTAATGCCGTGAGTACTAAATTTGTAATTGCCTCTTTGACATCTTCAACATCGTAGTAGGCTTTATAGAGGTTGTTGATTCTCCAGAACACCACTGCATCGACTTCCAAAGAAATATTGTCTTT
>CAKZMA010000449.1 GCA_937127375.1 uncultured Coleofasciculus sp.
CCTTTAATCGACGAAATGCCGCCTCTACTCCCCAAAAACAGCCTGCTCCAAATGTAGCTTTTTCCATTAGAGATTCACCTATTTTTTCGACAACTGGGTATACAGCGTATTTCATCTGATTGAGGTACCTGCTCCCCCTGCTTCCTCTGCTCCCCCTGCTCCCCCTGCTTTTAGCGCTTAAGTTGATACCAATGCCCGACACCCTACCCCCGACACCCCACACCCTGCCTACTCTTCACGTCCCTTGTCACCCCTTCAGGTGAAATACACCCCTAGCCAGCAAGCTGAAAAGCTTGTCTAGCAAGGGTTACCCTTCACTAATTTAGAGAATTGTTTTTTTCAATGATCAGCTCAGCATTGACAAGTATTCACTGATAATGTTAGCCTAATCTAGGGTTAACAAATAATCACTTTCCAAGGCTTTCCCCAGAGTAAATCTGGTTAATAAGCTGCAACTTATCTAAATTACACATCTGGCTTCGGGATGAAGCCAGAGGTATACAGCATTATACGGAAAAACCTAAAGGGTAAATATATTGCGCCGTCTGCGTATCAATTTAAGTTCTGCTTCAGCAACCAACCAAAACTTAACCAATACTACAGTTTTTCCATTTGAGATTTCAACAAGCAACCCTTACTAAGTAAGACTTTCAGTGCTTTGGATGTACGCGAATCATCTGAAAAGACTATATCTGAATATGAAAATTGCTTTAGTTCATGACTATTTAACCCAAAGAGGGGGCGCAGAACGGGTTTTTGAATTGCTGTGTCAATACTTCCCGGAAGCCGACGTATTTACATCCTTATATGATCCGGAGGAGACCATTGATTTAGGCGATCGCCAGGTTAACACGACGCGACTACAAAATATTCCCGGAGCCACTAAGAACTTCCGACTCTTAGCACCGTTCTACTATCCCGCGTTTCGGGCATTAGACCTGCAAGCGTATGATTTAATCATTAGCAGCACCAGTAGCTTTGCTAAAGGTGTACGGAAACGTTCAGATGCTATCCATATTTGTTTTTGTCATAATGTCACTCGGTTTCTCTGGGATACCAAAACCTACTTGCGGCAATACAAAGACTTTCGACTCTATTCTTCCGTAATTGAAAGAATATTTAATCGACTCAGAAAATTTGATATCATTTATGCTAAGGAACCTGACTTCTATATTGCCAACTCAACCACAGTGGCTGAACGCATTCAAGCTATCTATGGAAAACCCGCACAAGTAATTCACTACCCAATTAACACCAACAAGTTCATCTTTGAGGATCACAAGGAGGATTACTTCTATGTTTCGTCCCGCATGATCAGTTATAAACGCATTGATATTATTGTAGAAGCCTTTAATTGGTTAGGGTGGACGCTGCTGATTGCTGGCGATGGACCGGAACGAGAACGTCTTGAAGCCAAAGCTTTGGGAAATATTAAATTTCTTGGTTATGTGAGTGACAAAGAGCGTAAGCAATATCTGTCGAAAGCACAGGGGGTGATTATTGCCGCATTAGAAGACTATGGATTAGTTCCCATTGAAGCCAACGCCAGTGGTACCCCAGTGATTGCTTACGGTGCAGGGGGCGTTCTAGATACACAAATTCCTGGAAAAACAGGTGTGTTTTTTAAGAAACAAACGCCCGAATCTATCCATGAAGCCTTAATCGAGTTTAGTCAACACTCCTGGGATTATGCCCAGATTAGAAATCATGCCCTGAGTAACTTTTCAGAAGCTGCATTTTTTGGCAAAGTATCCAAACTTATGGAGCAGGTGTGGGGATTTAAACCGAATCCTGCTCAGACTTTATTCCTATCTAATTCAGTTGAGAAATAGTGACAGTAACATCCAGTCATCCCCAGGGAGCAGACACCGATTTTGGATATGGGCAATTGTTTGCCATCCTAGTACGCCGCCGCTTTTGGTTTCTAGGTGTATTTTGTGGAATTTTGGCGATCGCCATTCCTCTATCGCTGCTCAAAGAACCCACCTACCAGAGTTCCATGCAGCTTTTAGTTGAGCCATATTTCAAAGAAAAAAATAACAATCGACAACCCGAGTTTGAGGATCAGGTAAAGGAATCCAATTTGGAACTCGACTATGCCACTCAGCTTAACTTGATGCGAAGTAGTCAACTCCTGCAACGAGCAGTAGATTTGCTCCATCCCCACTATCCCACCTTGGAGGTGGAAATGCTAAAGGAATGGTTATCAGTAACCCGTAAGGAGGAGGAAGACGTAGAAACGAAAATCGTGCAAGTGGACTATACCAGCAACGATCCGGTGAAAACCCAAGATGTTCTCGAAGCGATTCAGCACGTCTATCAGGAGTTCAATCTCGAACAGCAGCAGCAACGAATCGCCGAAGGGTTAGCCTTTATTAACAACCAGTTGCCCACCGCCCGTGAGAGTGTGACTCAGGCAGAGCAAGCCTTAGAACAATTTCGCCAAAGTCAAAACCTGATTGATCCGGTGGAACAAGCCACTACAGTGACTCAAATGTTAAATACGATTGAGCAAGAACGAGAGACGATTCGCGCTCAGTACCAAGAAACACAGGCGCGTTATCAAGCATTACAGCAACAACTGAAACGTTCTCCCCAAAAAGCGCTCACATCCTCCCGCTTGAGTGAGTCATCCCGTTACCAAACCCTGCTGGATGAACTGCAAAAGACAGAATTGGCGCTAGCAGAACAACAGGTAAGATTTACCGATGCTGATCCCACGGTGCAGCAACTGCTGCAAAAGCGTCAGCGTCAGCAAGCATTGTTACAAGCAGAAGCCAATCGAGTACTCGGACAAACTTCCCCAGAACCTGTAGGAAATTTACAGCAAGCCGGACAACTGGGAGAAACCGATTTGACCCTTTCTCGTCAGCTTGCGGAAACCCAAACCAGTCTGGAAGCCCTAGAAGCCAAGGACAAGAGTTTAGCTCAAACCCAGCAGCAACTCCAGGCGCAACTGAGTCGCTTTCCCGAACTCATCGCTAAGTATGAGCGCCTGCAACCGGAGGTTCAAGTTGAACGCAATACCCTGCAAAAACTCCTAGAAGCGCGACAGGAGTTAGGCATCGAAATCGCTAGGGGCGGATTTAAATGGCAAGTTGTGGAAGCGCCCCAATTGGGAGAACCAACGGGTCCAAAAACGAAGCAAGACGTACTCTTGGCGATGGTGATTGGACTGTTTTTGGGCGGGATTGCTGCCTTTGGGCGGGAAGCAGTGGATGATGCGGTTCATACCTCTGATCAGTTGAAGCAACAAGTCGCACTGCCTTTACTTGGGATCTTGCCCCAATTGCCCCGCCTGAGTGCCAATGGGCGGTTGATGCACTTGCCCTTCAGTAAGTCATCGACTCCCGAACCGGAAACACTGCCCATGTTGCAATCCCTTCCCTTCCGGGAATCGTTAGATCTGATTTATAAACATATTCAACTATTGAACGCCGATGTCACCCTTAAGTCGTTGGTGATTACCTCCGCCTTACCGGGTGAGGGAAAGTCCACATTTATAGTGGGTTTAGCATTGAGTGCGGCTCGCTTGCACCAGAGGGTTCTGTTGATTGATGCGGATTTACGCCGTCCGACATTACACCAACAGCTTCACTTGTCTAATGACCAGGGGTTAGCAACGATTCTGGCTAATGATAAATCAGAGTTTGTTCCCCAACAGCTATCCCTGTTTGGTGCCGAGATTGATGTTTTAACCGCTGGACCTATACCCCCTGATCCAGTTCAGTTACTCAGTTGCCAACGGATGAAGCAATTAATGGCACGGTTTGAGCAAGGTTATGATTTAGTCCTCCTTGATACTCCACCCATTCTGGGCATTGTCGATGCTATGCAAGTGGCGTCCTTTTGTCAGGGTGTGGTGTTAGTTGCCCGTTTGGATAAGGTGACGCAATCGGAACTCACGGAGACAACCCAGATGCTCAGTCCCTTAAATGCGATCGGTGTGGTGGCAAATGGTGCTAGTAGTTATACCAATCGTTATCTCCCATACACCCAGTACCAAAATAGTCAATCGTTACAGCTTAATTAGTAATTAATAATTAGTAATTTGTCATTGGTTGATTGGGAAATGCGCCCTCATTGTCAAGCCCTGTTTCTTAAAGATTACGTGAAGATGCATCGAGTTGATAAAGTTTTCGTTAGAGTTATATCCTGACTGTTTTTTATATTATAGTTTCCTCTGATATTGACACCATTCATAATATTGTCTAATCAATTTTTGGCTAAAAATTAGAGACATTTGGCAAAATATGAACTATGATAAATAAAAATGAATAAACAGCATAAATTCAACTACAGCTTGTCAGCAAACTCGTTGGTTTATGGTAGAACTGTTGTATTCAGTTATCACTTCTATTGATTAACTGCCTAAACATTTTTAATGGCATTTAACACTTCCCCAAAAAGGGTCTCAACTAAGACGTTATCTCCCGTTATCTCCGAGTGGATTCATTGTCCATGACTCCGCTCAGGTGATCGACATAATCAACAGCAATGACCCTCTCGCAATTGATGACTAATCCTTCTAATCCTATGACATCTACTACCGAAAAATCCCCAGATTCCCTGTCTAGCTACTTAATGCTGCAATGGCATGAAGAGCAGCTTTTAGTCAGACGCAGCACTGTAGCTAACCCTATTCGTCTGAGTGCGCTTGAGAATGACCAAAGGTTAACAGAATGTTTGAAACAGTCTCCTGTCAAACTCATTTCCTTAGATAAAGAACTGGGAGAGACTGAACTACAGCGTTGGTTAGATGCTTGTCAGCAAGCCGGAAAACCCGTTTTTATCAATGTTCCTTCTCTAGCCGCATTACCGAAACAACGTCGTCCTTTAATGGAGATATGCCAAGACGTTATGAATAGCAGCATAGCGGCTTTTTTATTACTCAACTTCAGTCCAATGATGTTAATCTTGGCAATGTTGGTGCGGATGTCTTCACCAGAACCTATTTTCGTTCAACAGTGGCAAGTGGGCAAAGACGGTAAGTTATTCCAGATGTTTAAGTTTAACAGAACGGTGGCAGAAAACCCGATCATTAAACCTATAGGACGCTGGCTACGTAAATTTAAACTAAACAAACTGCCCCAATTGATTAATGTAGTCCGGGGTGAGATGAGTTTAGTTAGTCCTTATCATTGGGCGCTAGATGAGGTGCTTTTATTGCGTACTTATGCAAGAGAACTAGCATCTCAGTAGTTGATTGATACTTAGGGACTTGCGGCTTAATAGTATACCAATTAAGCTTGGCTGAGTTGATGAATACAGCTTTCCTCACTGGTACTTTATTTTTACGCAGCTCCCTTACATCTTGCACCAGATTTTATTTAGGGTGGGCAAGAGTTATAAACCTTCAAACGCCTAGATTGTTGGTTGTTCTTGCCCACCCTACGGTAACTACAAGGGAAGGGGGAGCCAGAAAGCCCCCGCCAATAATAAATATATGCCTCAAACTCTGACAAATGACCAATGACAAATAACAAATGACGAATGACGAATGACAAATGATGGTAGTCCACCCTTGCTGTCAAGACAATAGGGATGTCTTTAAATGTTACCGACTCCAATCCGTAAATTCCTGAAAGCAACGAGTTTTTGGCAAGAGAATGCTTTTCTATTTCGAGAGTTTAAAACCTTTCGCCGCATTGCAGTTCTGGCTGTAATCTTCACATTACTCGCCGCCGTTTTTGAGGGATTTGGAGTCGGGTTTATCTTGACCTTCTTGCAAGGGTTTACCAATCCTGATTCTCCCCCGATTCAAACGGGAATTGAGTGGGTTGATACCTGGGTGTTAGCGGTTCATGCTCCAGCGACGGAGCGACTCTATCGGGTATCAGCATTGATTCTGCTGGTTACTTGGCTGCGTTGTGGCTTGACCTATTTAGGACAGGTTTATAGTAAGATTGCTCAAATCCATTTAGTGGATGGACTGCGTAAGCGGCTGTTTGAGCAGTTTCAATCGTTGAGGTTAAGTTATTTTTCGACAACGCGCTCCGGTGAATTGATCAACAGTTTGACGACTGAAAGTAAGCAACTCGAACGCTCCTTTGACATTACGGCTGTGTTGCTGGCTCGGGGTTCGACGTTGTTAGCCTACGTCGTTTCCATCTTACTGATTTCTTGGCAACTCACGATTGTCTCGTTGATGCTGTTTAGCCTGTTAGCGGTTGGACTCTCCACCCTTATTGGCAAGGTACGAGAGGTATCCTTTGAACGCTCAAAAGCCAATGGTTCCTTTGTGTCCACAGCGGTAGAATTTATCAGTGGAATTCGTACCGTTCAGGCGTTTGCGACTCAAGAATTTGAACGTCAGCGGTTTTATGCCGCCAGTGATCAAATTGTGAAAACGACAAAAAAAATTGCATCTGCTAGTGCTTTAGTGGTTCCCTTATCAGAAGGCATCGCAATTACGATTTTGGTGGGGATGTTGGTGCTAGCCTTTGCAATTTTTATTCCCAACGGACAGTTACAACCGGCTTCATTGCTGACATTTTTATTTGTGCTGTTCCGGCTGATGCCCATTGTCCGTCAGGTTAACAACTCTAGAGTAAAATTGAGTGAGTTCCATGGCTCACTCAGTAATCTTAGAGAGTTATTGAGACGAGATGACAAACCTTATTTAGAAAATGGAACGGTTCAGTTTCCTGGCTTAAGCAAAGGCATTGAGTTTGTCGCTGTTGATTTTGGTTATCAACCGGATACCCTGGTATTGAAGAACATTAATTTAACCATTCCGAAAGGACAAACTACAGCGTTAGTGGGTGGATCGGGTGCTGGAAAAACGACGCTGGCTGATCTAATTCCGCGTTTCTATGATCCAACTGGGGGAATGATTAAAATTGATGGGATTGACTTGGCAGAGTATGAGATCAATTCCCTGCGGCGGAAGATGGCGATTGTCAGCCAAGATACATTTATTTTTAATACATCGGTGAGTAATAATATTGCCTATGGTATCCAAGAAACTGATGAAAAAGCGATTCGGGAAGCTGCACGTTTAGCCAATGCTTTAGAGTTTATTCAAGAAATGCCAGAAGGCTTTGATACGGTTCTGGGAGAGCGGGGGGTGACGTTATCTGGGGGACAACGCCAGCGGCTAGCGATCGCGCGATCTCTGCTGCACAACCCAGATATTCTGATTCTGGATGAAGCCACGAGCGCCCTAGATTCCGTATCCGAGCGCTTAATTCAGGAATCCTTGGAGCAGCTTTCCGTGGGACGAACCGTGATTGCGATCGCTCATCGGTTATCAACGATTGCTGAAGCTGATAAAGTCGTGGTGCTGGAGCAAGGACAGATTGTGGAACAGGGAACCTATCAGGAGTTGTTAGCCCAGCAGGGCAAGCTTTGGAACTACCATCAAATGCAATTTAAGGGAGTTTGAAAATGGATAATTTATCCACAAATGACATTGTTTTAGATCCGCTTTCTTTTCGGGATCGAAATGGACGTCTTTTTCGATTTAATGGGCAAATATATCGGGGAATATTTGAGTACAATGCATCACTTTATCGAAGATTATTTGAGCAAAAAATTATTCAAAAAATAACTAGCAGAAATCTTATTATAGAAACAGAAATATCTGATTTAAAACTTGGTGATTACAGTTTAATCCTCAAGCATCGAACAATTCCATTTATCACGTATCCTCATGAATGGTGTAGTGATATGTTCAAGGAGGCGACATTGTTACATATAGATCTGACTCTAGAACTGGGCAAGTATAACCTGACAATTTATGATGCTAATCCTTTGAATATTTTATTTGATTGGAGTAGACCTATTTTTGTAGATTTTTGCTCAATTGTTTCAGCGGAAGATGAGTTTTATTGGCCCGGGGAAGCCTCAAAAAAATTCTACTTGTCATTTATTCATTTTTTAAGCCTTATGCAACATCAATATGTCAACACTGCTCGCACTTTATTAATGCACTCATACGGTGCGAGAACTTATATTATTAAAGAACAATTAGACGCTTTTTCTGCTTATTCTGTAAATGCCAATAAATGGAGACTTTATACTAGAAATATCATCGATTTAACTAGGAATTACATACCATTAAATATTTTTAATCTCGCCAAAAATATACTAACGTCAAAAACTAATAAAAACCAAACTCAAAAATCAAGCTTAAGTTTTTTAAGAAAATTAAAACGAGAAGTAGAGCAGATCCAAATTCCTAGATTCAAGATAAATTCCTTAATTAGTTACGATAATTTTTTTGCTTCCCTTGATCCGTCTCCAGAATGGACAACTAAACAAAAATCTGTTCATAAGATTTTATCCGAATTGAAGCCCAAATCTGTATTAGACATAGATAGTGATCAAGGATGGTATGCTCAATTAGCAGCAGGTTGTGGCAGCCAAGTTGTAGCATTTGATAATGATGAAGCCTGTGTGCAAAAACTCTATAACGACGCCAAGAAAAATAATCTATCTATTCTACCACTAGCCATTGACTGGACAGCAAGGGATACTTACCTAAATAGTGAATTTATCACTTCTCCTGATCAGCGCCTACAATGTGATCTGGTGATGTGCCTAACAATTGTTCACCATCTTATATTTCAGCGAAAATTAGGCTTTGACAAAATGTTTAACCAGTTGTTTAAGTTTTCCAAACGCTGGTTATTAGTCGAGTTTATCCCTTATTCTGAATTAAAAGAAGTAATTCCTGTTAATAATGAAAAAGCTATGGAGTGGTGGGAAGAGAACTCTTGGTACACACTTGAGGAATTTATTGATGTCTTAAACAGCGAATTTGCCGAGGTTCACGTATTTCCTTCCTATCCAGATTCAAGATCTATGTTACTTTGTGATAAATTAGCCAATTAGTTGTCTGGAAAACACTAACAGTAAAAAATGAGAATGAAACAATGAAAATTGCTTTTATGGTTGGTGAATTCCCCAGCTTGTCAGAAACGTTTATTTTGAATCAAATTACCGGATTGATCGAGCGGGGGTGTCACGTTGACATTTATGCCACTAAACCGAAGAAAGAAGGCAAAATTCATCCCGATGTAGAAAAGTATAATCTATTAAGCCATACCTACTATTATTCTCAAATACCAGAAAGTTACTTGAGTCGCCTCTGGAAAGGAATCGGCTTGTTTTTGACCAATTTTTTTAAAGATCCAATCCTTTTATGGCGTTCATTAAATGTTTTCAAGTATAGAAAAAAAGCTAGATCATTAAGACTGCTTTACACCGTAATTCCCTTCCTGGGTAAGCGCCCCGATTATGATATCATTCAATGCCATTTTGGTTCAGAAGGACTTAAAGGTATGGACTTGAGAGATATGGGAGCAATAAAGGGAAAACTCTGCACGATATTTCATGGCTTGGATCTCAGTGGACATCTGAAAAAATATGGAGATAGTCTCTATGATCAACTCTTTGAGACAGGAGACCTGTTTATGCCGATCAGTAACAATTGGCGAAATCAGCTAATTAAATTAGGTTGTGATCAGCAGAAAATCATTGTACACCGCATGGGAATTGATTGTCAACAGTTTACATTTACGCCTCGACATCCTGATTCAGATGGTTCTATTCGCCTGGTGAGTATTGCTCGACTGGTGGAAAAAAAAGGAATCGAGTATGGAATTAGAGCCGTTGCCCAATTAAGCCAGTCCTATGCCAATATTCAATATAATATTATCGGTGACGGCGAGTTGAGAGAATCTCTAGAACAGCTAATTAAGGAACTCAATGTCGGCGAAAAAATCAAGCTGCTGGGCTGGAAACAAAAAGAAGAAGTCATCGCAATTTTAAATAATTCACATATTTTGTTAGCGCCAAGCATCACGGGGCAAAACGGGGATCAAGAAGGGATTCCGGTTGTATTAATGGAAGCAATGGCAATGGGATTGCCAGTGATCAGCACTTACCACAGTGGTATCCCAGAATTAGTTGAGGATGGAGTAACCGGCTTTTTAGTAGCGGAGAAAAATTATCATGAATTAGCAGCAAAAATAAAGATATTGCTCCAAGATAATGACCTATGGGATAAAATCGGCAAAGCGAGTAGATTACGAGTAGAAAATGATTATGATATTAATAGCCTGAACAATAATTTATTCAAAATATACAAAGGTTTAATTTAGAGATATATAGTATGAATAATTTTGCTTTAATCATCGGTACAATGAAAGGTGGCACAACCAGTCTTTTTGCTTACTTAGCTCAGCATCCACAGATTTCACCATGCCGTCAAAAAGAACCAAGATTTTTCTCCAATGATCAACGTTGGGCTAAAGGATTTGAAGGGTATCAAACCCTTTGGGATTGGCATCCCCAACAGCATAAAGTGGCTCTGGAAGCGTCAGTCGATTATACGAGAATTCCCAAACGTCCTAATGTTGCTGCCCGAATTGCGACACTCAAAGATAAAGCGAATTTTCAGTTCATTTATATCCTCAGAAATCCCTGGGAACGGATAGAGTCTCATTATACTCATGGCCATGCACTGGGGTGGATAGAAACACAGAAATCTCTGTCTGAAGGAATAGATCGACATTTGATTGAGGTATCACAATATGCTAGACAAATCGATGAATATTATCAACGGTTTGATCCTGACAGCATTCTATTATTAAACTTTGATGAACTCAAACGTGATCCCCTAAGTGTCGTCCAAAAGGTTTGTCATTTTTTGAATATAGATACAAGTTATGAGTTTCAGGGAATAGGGACTGTTTTTAATGCGAATAATCAACGATTAACAGATGAACGATTGTGGAAGGCTATGAGTAATAATAAATTTTTGCGTTCTCTAGCTAATCTAATTCCGCTTTCGACAAAAAAAAGAATTTATAATAGTTTGGGAGGCAAAATAAAAACGAACTTCAAAATGTCCCCAGAACAACGCCAGTTAATATTCAATGAATTGCGAGAAGACATGAATAAACTCAGCGACAAATATGGTTTTGATGTATCAAAATGGACACCATGATTTTTTTACTTTACTTAATTAACCGATGAAAATACTGCTAACGATTCATGAAAAACTCGACCCAAATTCTGGATCAGCCGGAAGTACAATTAAGCTGGGTCACTACTATCAAAAAATTGGGCATGAAGTCCATTATTACTCTATTGATAATCTGCCCAAATGGTTGCCAACCCTAATCAAAGAATTATTGTTTCCAGAATTTGTGGCAAATCATATTGCCAAATTATCTCGTCAGCAACTCGTTGATGTGGTAGACGCCTCCACGGGTGATGCTTGGCTATGGGCAACGACACCACGCCTCTCTAGGCACAAGTCTCCCCTGCTGGTGACAAGGAGTCATGGTTTAGAACAGTTGAAACACTTCGCTGACATTGAGGATGCCCAACAAGGAAACTTGCGTTTAAGTTGGATATATCCGCTCTATCGGGGTAGCTTTCGGCTTTGGGAAGTCACCACCTCTTTGCGTTATGCCGATTTAATTTACCTGCTCAATCGTGAAGAAGCCAAGTATGTGGTTGAAGAGTTAGGTGTGCCATCAGAACGAGTTCATGTTTTTGGGAATGGAATTCCCGAAGCCTTTCTAAATCTGCCCTTTGAGCCACTACCAGAGGCAACAGATGCAATAATTCGCATTGCCCAAGTGAGTACTTACATTCCTCGTAAAGGGATTCACTATAGCGCACCCGCACTGAATAAAATTTTAACTCGCTATCCTCATGTCCACCTGAGTTTTTTTGGTACAGAATGCCGAGAATGCCCCAGCGTCGAGCAAGTATATGGGGATTTTGATCCCACTGTACGCGATCGCATCCTAGTTGTCCCCCGTTATCCCCATGAACAATTACCTAACCTGTTAAAGGGACACCAGATTAAATTATTTACCCCCATTTCCGAAGGCTTTGGCAAAGCCCTAATCGAAGCCATGGCTTGTGGTTTAGCACCGATTACCACAGCCGCACCCGGACCGATGGAGATTGTCCGAGATGGCCATGATGCCATTGTAATTCCTATCCGTGACAGTCAGGCGATCGAACAAGCTTTAGAGCGGTTGATTACAAATCGCTCCTATTTAGAACAACTACGCCACCATGCCTATTTAACTGCACAATCTTATAGTTGGCAGTCTGTTGCTCAAAATAGACTAGCGCTGTATGAGGAAGCGTTGCACCCCAAGGGAAAATCTTTAGCCAATGTTTAATTGACGTGACATTCTAAATCCCTGGACATAAATTCTGTACCCTTTACTAAAGAATGTTAACGAGCCTCAAAAACCCCTCGGCAATAAATCATGTCTAATTTTCAGGAAAAAGGCATTCAGGTTACCCAAAAATCGAAACAAGCATGGATAGTCATCCTCGCTTTCATCTGTTTTTCACTTTTATTAATTTTGGCCGGTGCTGGCAAAATCCTCAACCTCGCTTTTCCTGTTGGATCTTTTGCTATCGGAATGTTTTTATACGTTCGAGAGCCTCTTCTTTTTGTCGGTTTTAATTGGTGGTTGTGGTTTCTGACTCCCTTTATCCGACGCTTAGCCGATTGGAAAAGTGGCTTTACCGAACCGAGTCCGATACTACTCGCGCCTTATCTGGTGACCTTGGTCACAGTTTTTACGCTTTGGCAACATTTTCCCAAGATTCATCGCCAAGGTGGCTTGCCTTTTGTTTTCTCTTTTATTGGTGTGTTTTATGGATTTTTTGTCGGACTTGTTTACCGATCGCCGATTCAGGTAATACTGGCATTATTGGAATGGCTGATTCCACTATTATTTGGTTTTTACCTATTCGTAAATTGGCAAAATTATCCCAGCTATCGCCAAAATATTCAGCGAGTTTTTCTCTGGGGGGTTTTGGTAATGGGAGTCTATGGCATCATCCAATTTTTAGTTTTACCGGAGTGGGATCGTTCCTGGTTAATCAATGCAAATTTTGCTAGCGGTGGACAACCTTATGCTCTATTGATTAATGTTTGGAGTACGATGAATGCCAACAGACCCTTTGGAACCGTTATGATGGCAGGGTTGTTATTGCTATTTGTTAATGACAATAAAGGGGTTTTAGGTATTCCTGCCACAGTAGCTGGTTACATAGCTTTTCTTTTGACAAAAAAACGGACAACTTGGTTGAGCTGGATCTTGGGATTATTTGTCATGATTAATTCTCTGAAGCCTCATATTCAGATGCGTATAATTGTGACGATAATGGTAACAATAATTGTAGTTATTCCTTTAACTACCATAGAACCGTTTTCAGACGTTATTTATTCCCGTTTTGAAACGTTCTCTAATCTTGAGGAGGACAACAGTGGTGATGCCAGACAGGAAACCTATAATCAATACCTTGGAGAGGCGCTTACAAGTTGGACAGGTGAGGGACTAGGGGGTCCATCCCATGATAGTGCTATTTTATCTACACTTTTGAACTTGGGGTGGCTGGGAACCTTTCCTTATATGGGGGGGATACTGCTATCTTTTTTTAGTTTGTTCCAAGGTTCTGAGAGTCGCTTCGATCCTTTTGCGGCGGTGGCTCGTGCCATTGCTTTTGCTAGTTTGTCACAGATACCTTTGGGCAATCCATTTGCTGCGGTGCAAGGTGTAATTCTCTGGGGATTCACAGGTATAGGTATGGCCGCACAGAGGTATTATCAATATCAAAATAATAATCAAAAAATTGAGAGATCTAATACTCTTATTTAGTTGAGTTTATTTAAAAAAAATAATTTTTATGTACTTCTAATTTTTATTTGCAATTAAATGCCTTAGTTTTACGATTATTAAATCGGATTATTTTGTATATTTGATCGACGTATTAAAATTGACAATAACCAAAAAATGCTATATTATTGGATTAATTTATTGTCTAAAGATACATGAATATTTTTTTCAAAAAACCCTTCGATGTACTGACTATTTTGGCGAGAAAAATCATTTTCTCATTTCGCGCCGTAGTAGCTAGAGAACCTGGATTATGGCTATTATTTCAACCGTATATTAAGTGGGATCAGTTCAAGAAAAAGTCAATTGGCAAAGATGAAACTGAACGCTTAGTCACTTCGGATACTGAACTCGTCATTGATGGATTTCAAGGTTCAGCCAATAGCTTTGCAACATCACATTTTAAAAAAAACCAGACCAAGTCTGTAAAAGTAACTAATCACATGCACTCACCGACTCAGATACTACAGGCAATTAACCAAAAAATTGCTGTTTTGTTGATTATCAGAGAACCCGTTGGTGCGATTCTTTCCTTGACCAGTCGTTGGTCTTACGTTTCAGTAACTCAAGCTCTAGAGGCCTACATTGGGTTTTATACAAAATTAAAGCCATACAAAGATTATTTTATCATTAGCACATTTGATCTGACTACACAACATTTAGATAAGGTAGTGGAAGCCGTAAATGAAAAATTCAACAAAAATTTTGACCTGGTTGACGTGGCTAAAGCCAATGCGGATCATGCCAATAGATTGCGCGATCCTCAAGAAGAAGCAAGACGCAAAGCGATAAAACAGAAAAAAAGAGATGAATTGTCTAGTGTTAAAAACACCAAATTATTAGCGCAAGCAGAAACCTTATACAAAGAATTTGAAGCTTGTGCTAGAAAAACTGTAAAACCATGATCAAATGCGTTGCTAATTTCTCCCAGAGATAGTTTGGCTATTGACTATAACATCATCTAACCGAATTGATCTAAAAATTAGGAGAAAATAAAATGAATGAATCGACAGATGTTTCCGCCTCTATCCTCTGCATTGGCAAGGATTGGTTTCCCAGGATACCAGGAGGATTGAATCGCTATGTTTATGAACTTACCAATACCCTAGCCTTAAGCGAAAATCAGATAGAATTGTGTGCTGTCGGACTACCAGAAACCTCCCCTGACTCTGCCGTAAAACTCACGAATTTAGCCGAACCCGATAGTCTACTATGGCAACGACTCTGGCTCAGTCATCGCAATTTCTGGCACCGAAAAACACTAAAACCGGATGCGATTAATCTGCATTTTGCCCTTTATAGTCTGCCCTTGTTACCCAGTTTACCGACAGGAATCCCGATTACATTTACATTTCATGGTCCTTGGGCAATAGAGAGCGATCGCGAAGGAAGTAATAAACTGGCTGTATCCGTGAAGCGGTGGATGGAACAGCAAGTCTATAATCGATGCGATCGCTTCATTGTTCTCAGTAAAGCCTTTGGCACGATCTTGCACCAAGAATACAATATCCCCTGGGCTAAAATTCATATTATTCCCGGTGGTGTAGATACTCAACGCTTTCAACCCAACCTATCCCGTGAACAGGCGCGAGAACAACTCCAGTGGGAGCGCGATCGCAAAATTATTTTTACCCC
This sequence comes from uncultured Coleofasciculus sp., assembly GCA_937127375.1. Lineage (GTDB taxonomy): Bacteria > Cyanobacteriota > Cyanobacteriia > Cyanobacteriales > Coleofasciculaceae > Coleofasciculus. Next base: position 15,303 of record CAKZMA010000449.1, read on the forward strand.
CCGTCGCCTGGTACATCGCATGGGGATTGATGTCTTATTAACTGCCTTAGCTAAAATAACATCCCAGATACCCGATGTGTGGCTAGCCGTTGCGGGTAAAGGAATCCTGCGAGACTCTTTGGAACAGCAAGCGATAGAATTAGGACTCACCAATCACGTCAAATTCCTGGGTTATCTTCCCGATGAACAATTACCCATCGCTTATCAAGCCGCCGATTTAACCGTGGTTCCCAGCCAATCTTTAGAAGGATTTGGACTAATCTTACTCGAATCCTTAGCCTGCGGTACACCTGTACTATGCACCCCAGTGGGAGGAATGCCAGAAATTCTCACCCCCTTTTCCCCCCAACTGATTACTGACTCTATAGAAGCAGAGGCGATCGCACTCCGATTAGAATCATTATTCAATGGCACAATATCAATGCCTTCCCGCGCCGCCTGTCGTGACTACGCTGTTACCAATTTTAATTGGGTTCAAATTGCCCAACAAGTGCGGCAAGTTCTCTTGGCTTAACCGGAGAGATAACACGGATAAATCGTTTCGGTTCTAATTTTAGTGGTATACATAATCTTCATATAAAATTAATTTATCTTTACACAAAATTTACACAAAACGTCCAGAACGTCAAGTATATTTATTTATATCGACAACTAATTGTTTTGAGAACTAAAACTAACATTTTTATGAGGATTACCAATGGTTAGCATCTATGGAAAATTAGCCATCGCCGCCACAAGTACAATTTTGGCCATGACCGCGACTCCTGCTCAAGCCTTTAATTTCACGAATGGTTTAGTTGGCGGAACCTGTCAACCCCTCGTCACCCCTGGCACGACTTTATCAAGCTGTACAACAGAAGATGGCTTTACGATTACAAGTGATCCACGCCCTCTGGAATCTAAGCGGGTTGGCGGTGTTATTGGAGTAGGTGTCCAAGGTGGTTTTGTTGGTGGTGAAATTGATCTGGCAGCAGAAAAGGTTACATTAGATCTTCCAGGTGACCAGCCAGCTATCCTAAAATCCCTTGACTTAAGCTTCCTATACCTACCGGGTGAATTTAGAGATACTGTGTTTGAGAAAGCTCAGGTGAAAGCTAATACGACTGGGGGATTCATTGATGGATATCTAACTGTTGGGGATGAAAATACAGTACGATGGCAGGTATCAGATTTAGGTATTGACCAAGAACTGACGGCTTTGAGTGCTTCTACAGATAATCCTGTTGGTGGTGGATGGTACAGTATTTTAGAGCCGTTTGGTAATACTTCAATTACAAACCTTGAGCTTACAGCGGTACAGCAAGGGACTTCACCGGGATCTCACAACAGTGATTTCAGTTTGGTTGGTGCGGTAAAAACTCCAGAGCCAACTACCCTAGTTGGTCTTGGTTTGGTAGCCGGTGCATTGCTAGCTGTTCGTCGTCGCCAACTCAACCATTAACATATCCCTATCCTAATATATATAACCGAATGGGGTAGGCTACCACCCCATTATTTGTTGGAGCCAATTACAATCTGTGCATACACAAAATTCCCCATCTCCCTTGCCACCTTATTTCTTTCCTTGGAACCCTCTGCCTTGGGCAGCACCAAAGTGTGAGTATTCAACCGGACTTGATATAAGGAATCAGGACATATCCTCATGAAAATTCTCTTCCTCGATCAAAGTGGCAAACTAGGTGGCGCGGAACTGTCTCTAACCGATGTTGCCAAACCCTATCGAGAAACCTGTTTAGTTTGTTTATTTGCCGATGGTACATTTCGGGAATTATTAGAGCAAAATCACATCCCTGTTCAAGTTCTAGCCACCGAACCCATCAATGTCAGTAAAGAGAGTGGCATTCTGGATAGTTTAGGCAGCATTCGCTCAATTGTTTCTCTAATTGTTAAAGTCACAACCCTTGCCCGTAACTACGAGTTAATCTACGCCAATACTCAAAAAGCCCTAGTGATTGGTGCTTTTGCCAGCTTTTTGAGTCGTCGCCCATTGGTATATCATCTTAGAGATATCCTATCTCCCGATCACTTCAGTTCGACCAATCGTCGCGTTGCTGTAACCTTAGCCAATCGCTTCGCCTCCCTCGTTATTACCAATTCCCAAGCAACTCAGGCGGCATTTGTTGAAGCTGGGGGACGACGAGAACTCACCCACGTTGTCTATAACGGCTTTGAACCTGAAAACTACAACATCCCAGACACTGACGCTCATGAAATCAGACAAACACTTGGATTAGAGGGACAATTTGTTATCGGTCATTTTAGCCGTCTGTCTCCCTGGAAAGGACAACATATCCTACTCGAATCTGTAGCTCAATGCCCAAAGGATATAACCGTTATTCTGGTCGGAGACGCTTTATTTGGTGAGGAAGATTATGTCAAAGAATTACATCAAACTGTAACAGAATTAGGACTCAAAGAACGAGTTCACTTTTTAGGATTTCGCTCGGATATTGTCCCTTTAATGAAAGCCTGTAACTTAATTGCCCACACCTCAACTGCACCAGAACCCTTTGGGCGGGTAATTATTGAAGCCATGCTCTGTGAACGCCCTGTTGTCGGTACAGCGGCGGGGGGTGTAATTGAATTAATCGAGCCAGGAAAAACAGGCTGGCTATTTCCTCCTGGCAATTCTCAGAAACTGGCTCAAATCATCATGAGCTGTTATCAGCAACCTGAACAAGCTGACGCCATTGCTCACCACGCCAAGATTCAAGCAACTCAGCGTTTTAATCTCAAAACCGTCAATCAACAGATTGCCCAACTTTTAAGCACTATTTTTAGGACTTAACACCTAATACCTAGCACCTAAGTGGTTCGGCATTTCAACCTTAATGTCAAGAGTAGCGAAGTCCTTGTAGTGCGAGCATCTTGCTCACTACCCATTCCCAATATATAGCACAGGACTTACGCAACCACACCAAATGTACTGATTAAGGTGCGTTACGCAACCCTATCACACCCTACATATTGAGCCTTTGCGTAAGTCCTATAACCATTCACTTTACCTTTCTCCACTGACTTAGCCTAATTTAAGATGAACCAAGCATAGGTCAAAACTGCTAGAAACGCGAAGCCAAGGAGAGTTTCGCGTTGGTCTTGCCAAAGCCGAAGTAT
>CAKZMA010000450.1 GCA_937127375.1 uncultured Coleofasciculus sp.
GGCGATCATCAGCTTACGGCTCGCGCGATCGCTCATGCGTTGGGTATTGCAGATCAACATGATCGGGTTCTCACGGGTCAGGAGTTACAAAAGCTGGCACAATCGGATCTGGATAAACAGGTCGAGGAGGTGAGCGTTTATGCTCGTGTTTCTCCTGAACATAAGCTGCGGATTGTACAAGGGCTTCAGCGTCAAGGTGAATTCGTGGCAATGACGGGGGATGGGGTGAATGATGCTCCCGCCTTGAAACAAGCAGATATCGGGATAGCGATGGGGATTACCGGAACCGATGTGAGTAAGGAAGCCAGTGATATGGTACTCCTGGATGATAACTTTGCCACGATTGTTGCTGCGACTGAAGAAGGTCGCACGGTGTATGATAATATCCGCCGCTTTATTCGCTATATCTTGGGCAGTAATATTGGTGAGGTGTTAACGATTGCCGCTGCACCGATTATGGGACTCCCCGATGTTCCCCTGTCGCCGTTACAAATTCTCTGGATGAACTTAGTCACTGATGGTTTACCTGCTTTAGCGTTAGCAGTAGAACCGGCTGAACCGGATGTAATGAAGCGTCCTCCCTTTAGTCCCCGTGAGAGTATTTTTGCCCGGGGGCTAGGTTTGTATATGGTTCGCATTGGGATTATTTTCGCCATTGTCACGATTACGTTAATGGCGTTGGCGTTTGACTATTTTCCACTCCACTGGAAAACGATGGTCTTTACTACATTATGTGTGGCTCAGATGGGACACGCGATCGCGGTTCGTTCCAATACTCGTTTAACTGTTGAGATAAATCCGTTCTCGAATCCCTATTTAATTTGGGCTGTAACAGTGACGACGATTTTGCAATTGGCATTGGTTTATGTGCCATTTTTACAAAATTTCTTTGGTACAGAACCGCTCACGCCGACTGAATTGTTGATTTGTTTAGGGTTTAGTACGTCATTGTTTATTTGGGTTGAGTTGGAGAAACTGTTTATTCGTTGGTACAAGAATCGGTGATTTTCTGACAAAGGACGAATGACCAATGACGAATGACCAATGTACTTAAAATGCTTAAAATTGCGCCAGTTTCGGAATTATCGGGATTGCTTGGTTAATTTTGAGGCACCGAAAACGATTTTGGTGGGAAATAATGCTCAGGGAAAGTCTAATCTGCTAGAAGCGGTAGAATTACTCTCGACGCTGAAAAGTCATCGTTCAGGACGCGATCGCGAAATGGTGTTGGAAAACGCCTCAATGGGTCAGATCCAGGCTATCTTGGAACGGGCGTATGGTTCTATTGAACTGAGCTTAACGCTTCGCAGTCAGGGACGCCGCACTGTTGCTCTAAATCGCGAATCCTTACGTCGCCAGCTAGATTTTTTGGGGATTTTGAATGCGGTACAGTTTTCCAGTCTGGATTTGGATTTAGTTCGTGGAAGTCCGGAACGACGCCGGAATTGGTTGGATTCTATTCTTACCCAACTTGAACCGATTTATGCTTATATTTTGCAGCAATATAATCAAGTCCTGCGCCAGCGCAACGCCTTGCTCAAAACCATTCGCAAGCAGGATGAAAAGGGGACACAAGAGGGGGTAATATCAAAGCAGCCCCAGGCAGAACTCGCGCTTTGGGATGCACAACTGGCAACAGCGGGGTCGCGTGTGACTCGGCGTCGTGCTAGAGTGTTGCAACGATTAGCACCACTTGCCCAATCTTGGCATAGTAGTATTAGTGGTAAAACAGAGTTACTGGAAGTGACCTACGCGCCAAATGTCAACCTAGAGAAGGATGACCCAGAAGGTGTTCAACAGGCATTTTTAGATAAACTCCACCATCGTCGTTTTCCTGAACAGCGTCAGGGGATAACTCTGGTTGGTCCACACCGAGATGATGTGGAATTTACAATTAACCAAACCCCTGCCCGTTCCTATGGTTCTCAAGGACAACAACGGACGTTGGTTTTGGCACTAAAATTGGCAGAATTAAAACTAATAGAAGAGGTTGTGGGTGAACCGCCCCTGTTATTACTGGATGATGTTTTAGCAGAACTTGATCCTAACCGCCAAAATCAGCTTTTGGATGCGATTCAAGATCGGTTTCAAACCCTGATTACAACCACTCACTTGGGCGCGTTTGATTCCCAATGGTTGAACTCCTCGCAGATTCTTTCCGTTCAAGCGGGTCAAATTCTACCACTTGCTTAACGAGGATGGGTTAGGCGTCATTTGTCCTTCGTCATTTATTCTACAATTATATAGTTTTTGATAATCATCTCTATATCAGCCCATTAATTACCAATTTAAACGTCTTATGCTGTATGACAAGTATTGCATTATGATCTGAATTATTAGGCGTACAGTGTTAAGCCTTGATATTACTTAATGATTTCTTTAAGCTTGATAAAGAAGGTAACCATTTGAGCAAAATTGCAATCATATAGCAGTATAATCTGTATTAGGAAAGTCAGGTAGGAAAAATTTTACAACGTTTTTACAACGTTGATGATGTTAAATTGGGGTGATGTCCTCGATCCGTGGACGAGAACATAAGCCAGCCGTTACCAAGAGACAAAAGCAGATATCATAAACAAGTTCAACCGTCTGCGCTTTGCCTTGGAGCCTTCTTTGACTAAGAGATTTACCGCTCAATTTGACTGATTGTCAGAAAGGGATAAATTATACTACAGTTTGCAAAAATTGGGTATGAACGTAAATTTTTTCAAAGAAGGTTTATTCATTAACTATCAGGATTAAAGTAGGAAGAGAATCCTATTAAAGTTATCAATCCATTCAACTTTGCCCAAATCAGAAATACTTAGTGGACATTGTAGCTATGAACGTTAGACAACTTCTCAAACTGTACGAACAAGGAAATCGAGAATTCACCGGGATTGACCTCAGTGGGGCTAACCTCAGGGGAGTCATGTTAATCGGAGTGAACCTAACCGGGGCGAATCTCAGAGGCGCTGATTTTAGCCGAGCATTTTTACTCAAATCAGATTTTAGTGGCGCTCAGATGAATTGGGCTAATCTTAATTACGTTAAAATGAGTGATGCCAAACTCATTGAAACGGATTTGACGAAAGCTAATATGAGTGGTGCTTTTATGGTCAAATCAAAGCTCACGGGTGCTAAACTCAGTGGGGCAATATTGAATGGTACGAACCTCAGACGTACCAACTTATGGGGGGCCAATCTTTGCGGAGCGCAGTTAGAACGGGTGAATTTGCGGGATGCAAATTTAACGGGCGTGAATTTCAAATGGGCGAATTTATCGGAAGCACGGTTGATTGGTGCTAGGGTTTATGGGTCAGCACTGAGTTTTGTCAATCTCAGCTACGCCTGGTTAAAAGATTTAGATTTAGCGGGCGCTGATTTAGAAGGGGTTAATTTCAGTGGCGCGAGATTAAGTCGGGCGAATTTAGAAGGGGCAAGTTTGATTGCCGCGAATTTAGAATCCGCTAAACTGGATTGGGCGAATCTCCAAGGCGCAGATTTGACGGGTGCTAATCTCACTCAAGCTAATCTGGAGAATGCGAATCTAACCTGGGCAGTTCTCAGAAAAGCTGATTTGCTTGATGCCAATTTGAAAGGTGCAAAACTCTATGGTTTAGATATTAACGATATGCAAGTTAGTAATGGGGTAGGATTTCAAGCCAATAATCAGGAAGTTGGATTTCAAGCCAACAACCAATTTGTTTATTCAACGGCTGTGTGACGAAAATTGATACTATAGAATCGGGCGCAAAGGTTGGGTTCTATACGGTTTCCGGACGTAAGTTAATCCATAAAATTAGCCATGTAGTGGCGTAACACAACTAAAATTATGGCATAGACAGAGTTCGTAGTAGGGGCTTTAGCCCTAGATTCCGGTGAGTTTCCTTTCCTTAATCCAACCTACTGACGTGACACAACTAAAATTATGGCATAGATTTAATGGTTAAATCGGGCGCAAGTCTTGCGCCCCTACAGTTTCTGGATGTAATGTTAATCCATGGACCTAAGACATAAACAAATAACGTAGCTAGCTTCTGGCGGAGCGAGTATGACGAATAACAAACGTCAACGTAGATTCAGGGTTTTTCTCGGATTAGGGCTGATATTCAGTATTTTCCTACTTGTTGCTAAATCGATTGTATTTTCCCCATCTTTGGCCCGTTCCCAAACGCCAACAAAAATTACAGAAATTAGAGGCGTTTGGTTGACAAATGTAGCCAGTGGTGTATTGTTTTCGCCATGGGGAATTAACCGAGCGATCGCGCAATTATCTAAACTGAACTTTAACACAGTTTATCCGGTGGTTTGGAATCGGGGACATACGTTTTATCCGAGTGCGGTGGCGACACAAGAACCCCTGCTGGCAATTATGCGTCTCAATGGAGATGTTTTAGAAGAAATTGTACAGCAGGGACATCGCCAAGGGTTACGGGTAATTCCTTGGTTTGAGTATGGATTTATGACAACGATTCATTCTGAATTAGCGCGGCGTCATCCTAGCTGGATAACTCAGGGTTTAACTCAAAAATCTGATCCGGAGAATCCCCAACTCTTATGGCTGAATCCGTTACATCCAGAGGTACAAAAGCTTATCCTGGATCTAATTAAGGAAGTAGTCAACCAATATAATGTGGATGGGATTCAGTTGGATGATCACTTTGGCATGCCTGTGGAATTGGGTTATGATCCTTATACGCTTGAGCGTTATCAGCAAGAACATTATGGGAATCCTCCGCCAAATTCGCCATTAAATAGTGAATGGATGCGCTGGCGGGCGAATAAGATTAGCGAGTTTATGGGAGAGATTGTCCAGACGGTTAAATCGATTAAACCAGATTGTATCATCTCGCTTTCACCTAATCCCCAAGCCTTTGCTTATCAACATTATCTACAAGACTGGCAAACGTGGGTACAACGGGGTTGGGTTGATGAACTCGTGTTACAGGTTTATCGGGATGAGTTGAGTAGTTTTACGGCGGAACTTAATCAACCCGCAGTACGCATGGCGCGGCGGACAATTCCAGTAAGTATTGGCATTTTAACGGGAACCTTAGGTGATCCGATTCCCTTTGAACAAATTCAAGCCCAAGTTGAAGCGGTTCGCGATCGCGCCTTTGATGGTGTATCCTTTTTTTACTGGGAAACCCTGTGGAGTTATTTGACTCCGGAGTCTCCGCAACAGCGAAGGCGGGGATTTCGTGAATTATTTCCCTATCCGGCTATTATACCTAATTGACACCACTAATCGATCGGCGATCCATTTCACCCAATCAATTATTGTAGGGGCGGGTTTAGGGATTTAATGGCGATACCCACCGCTAACCTTTCAACAAAACCCGCCCTGATAAGTAGTTTGCTCTGCTATGCGGTACATTGTCGATCCCCCTCGCATCCCCCATGGAACAAAAAGCGAAGCATCCTTTGGCTTCCCCATGGAACAAAAAGCGA
>CAKZMA010000451.1 GCA_937127375.1 uncultured Coleofasciculus sp.
TTTTTGTTTAAACTTTTTCTTTAGATTCTGTATTTCAGTTGAGTTAATGGGACATCTTGTGCTTGAAATAAAGCAGAGTTTAATGAGAGATTTACAATTACAGGACAACAACTCAATCCCTCGTTCAATTTGCTCCACTGCATGCTGAACATTAGAACCTTTTAACTCAATATAAACCTCTTGTTCATTGGGCAATATGAGCAAATAGTCGCATCTAATACCTTCTTTAATCACACAATCATCTACCTGAACAACTTTTATGGTAGCCCGATTTGGATTATGTAGTCGGAATTTACTTCGTTTATTTCGACTTCCAGAATCAGTAACAACAATATTAGCATCACTCTTGATTGTTTCACATCCGGCAAAATTTCTCATGGATTGATATCGAGAAGTTGATCAAACTGAATGGCTAGTTCATTCGATACGTCATCAATAATATTCGTATCTATTAATCCTGTTTCAAGATCGAGAATGGAATGGCAATCACCATCGGCTAAAGAATATACAGCCAGATCATTAGGTTCAAGGAATCTTGATGTCGGAACATAACGAGCTATTTCTTTTTTCTTTTCTTCCGTAGCATTAGCCGCCAATAATCCGGCTTGAAGCAGATTATTGAAAGCCGTTAATATATAAGGACTATGAGTTGTAATGAAAAACTGCAAGTTATCTTTGCTAGAGTTATAGACTGTAGAAATTAGCTCCACCATATCTCTCTGAGCGGCTGGAAAAATATGTGCCTCTGGCTCCTCAATATATATGGATTGACCCCCTATTTTGGGTTTTGATAATGCAACTGCTCTAAGAATAAGAGCCAATGGTAATACTTCTTGCTGTCCCGAAGAAGAATTTGAAACACTAATCTTTCTACCTGCATCCATCTCCAGATAATCTTCCCCGTCTTCTTGAAAATACTTGCCGCAAAGAATTTTTGTGCTAAGTTTATCTATCTCCTCGTTTAATTGTTTGTTATTGACTCTTCCTCTCAACCTTTCAAGTCTAATCGGATTTTTCACGCTTTCATAGTAATTCCCGAACTCAACCAGAAACGGATCGACAGCTTTGTTCTCAGATAAAAAAGTGAATATACTACTTTTGAGATTGGCAAAAAAGGATCGTCCTGCTGGAATATATAATTGTGAAAACGTGACAACTTGAGGAACTTTTTTAGCTACATCCCGTAAAAAAGATCGCTCTATATCATAGATAATATTGAAACGAGAGAGAACACTAACTGGCATGTCTTGTTCAGCGGCTTTCTCATTTTGCTTCTGGATAATAGTTTTCAAAGAAACAAATTCATCTTTGAAAAATGCTGAATAGTTAAGCACCACTTCCGGTGAGCTTTTCTTGGCTTTTCGCTTTCGGGAAATCTCAATAAAATCTTCACCGACATAATAACAAATTCTAAAATTTGTGTTTCCCCAGGATGATGACGGGAAATATTCATAAAATCGGCTTTTGAAATCTTGATCAAGCTCTTCATTGGTTTTTGATCGTTCTGCTGCATTAATGATTTCAGATATAAAGCTCTTGAAGTAGAATAGTAACTTGGCGACGACACTCTTCCCGCTGGCTTGGGGACCAATCAAAATATTAATGGGTTTGACATCTAGAGTAATATCTTTAATTCCCACAAAATCTTTAATTTCAATTCTTTCCATAATTCAATATCAGTAATATACTCTCAGCTGCCGACGTTCGTAGTAAGGGCTTTAGCCTTCACTTTATCCCAGCGTCAACCCAACCGACAATCTCGCTTGAAGTAAGGCTTGAGCCGTATGAGTGCGAAAGTCTCATGTAAGGTTCTCAGTTCTCAGGGGAGAGGGGCGACCCTCAAACCTTACCCGACCATTACGCCCAGAAAACATAAGAAATTAGGGCTAAGGCTCCCTACTACGAACCCAAGCTAATCTACCAAATTAGGTGTGCCGAGCCACTACAAAAGTGACATGCGTATCAGGTCATACAGAAAAGGGGAGAAATTTCTCCCCTGCTCCTCGGCTCTCCTGCAAGCTTCACCGAAAACGTTTTAGTTTACTGGCTGTTGCATCTGGGTTGGAGGAGATGCTTCTGGAGCCACAGATTCGATCACATCGACTTCACCTACCCGATTGAGGGGCCAAAAGCGGACGATCGCTCGTCCAATAATCTTGTCACGCGGGACAAAACCCCAATAGTGAGAATCGTAGCTATTATTGCGATTATCTCCCAAAACCAAATAATTGTCCTCAGGCACAGTCACCGGTCCGTAGCTGTATTCAGGTGCTTCTTCGATATATTGTTCCCGCAAGGCTTGATCATTGACATAGACTCGTCCTCCCTTCACCTCGACGGTTTCGCCAGGAAGACCAATCACTCGCTTGATAAAGGCGTCTTTGAAATTTTGCTGCTTGAGCGCATCTGTGGGAGAAAAGACCACAATATCTCCGCGCTGGGGTTGACGGAAGTTATAGCTGATCTTATCAATAATCAGGCGATCGTTAATCTGAAGGGTGGGTTCCATAGAACCCGAAGGGATATACCGCGCTTCTGCGACAAAGCTGCGAATCCCGATCGCGAGAAAAACACTCAAGCCAATGGTCTTGAATCCCTCTACCCAGGGATTTTCTGGCTTTTGTACCGATTGTTTTTCAGGGTCTCGATTTTGGGCACGAGTCATAGCCGTTGAATCACCTTAAGCAATCACGAGTTGGACGATGGAGAAAAATCAGGGGAGGAAAATCAGGGGAGGAAAATCAGCCGATTAGTCGGCTCATCTCTTCCAATGTAACCGAAGCGGTTGTAACCGACGGGGTTCCTCTAGTAACTGGACAAAATTCGCTCTAAAGTAGGAATACTGAAGCTATTGGGAATTTTAGCATTTTCTTATGTCCTCTGACTCAAGCTTACTCATCCGCCATGCTCGTATTCTCATGCCCACAGGGGACATTTTGCTGGGAGATGTCCTCACTCGTGGTCAAGAAATTGTCCAGATTGCCCCAGACATCTCAGCTTCGGCAGATAGGGAAATCGACGCGACAGGGTTAACATTGTTGCCGGGAGTCATCGATCCACAAGTTCATTTTCGCGAACCGGGCTTAGAACATAAGGAAGACTTATTTACCGCCAGTTGTGCTTGTGCCAAGGGAGGCGTTACCTCATTTCTGGAAATGCCCAACACTCGACCCCTAACCACGACTCAAGCCGCCTTAGACGATAAGCTGAAACGGGCATCCGAGAAGTGCTTAGTTAACTACGGCTTTTTTATTGGCGCAACACCCGCAAATTTGCCCGATCTGCGTGAGGCACAGCCGACTTGTGGGATTAAGATATTTATGGGTTCGATGCGTGGGGACTTATTGGTGGATAGCGAGGAGGTCATTGAACCTATTTTCGCTGAGGGAAGCCGACTAATTGCGGTTCATGCTGAAGATCAAGAGCGAATCCGGGAACGGCGGGAAAAATTTGCTGGAATCAATGATCCGGCGATTCACTCCCAGATTCAGGATAATCAAGCCGCCCTAAATGCGACTCAACTGGCGCTGAAACTCTCGAAAAAATATCAGCGACGGCTACATATTCTGCATCTGTCTACCGGGGAGGAAGCCGAGTTACTCCGTCGGGATAAACCCAGTTGGGTAACGGCTGAAGTCACCCCCCAACACTTGCTCCTCAATACCAGCGCCTACGAGAAAATCGGCACATTGGCGCAAATGAACCCCCCCTTGCGATCGCCCCAGGATAATGCCACCCTTTGGCAAGCGCTATTAGATGGCGTCATTGACTTTATTGCCACGGATCACGCCCCTCATACCCTAGACGAAAAAGCTCAAACCTATCCCAATAGTCCCTCAGGAATGCCGGGAGTGGAGACATCCTTAGCCTTAATGCTCACCCAAGCCATACAAGGACGCTGTACCCTTGCCCAAGTCTCCAACTGGATGTCTACGGCTGCTGCTAAAGCCTATCGCATTCCCAACAAAGGCGCGATCGCTCCCGGTTATGATGCCGATTTGGTCTTAGTAGACTTAGAAAATTACCGTCCCGTGCGGCGAGAGGAACTGTTAACTAAATGTGGTTGGAGTCCCTTTGAAGGCTGGAACTTAACCGGATGGTCGGTGATGACTATTGTTGGGGGTAAAGTGGCTTATGAACGGGGCAAACTGCACACAGATGTACGCGGTCAAGCCTTGAGCTTTGATGGGTAAAACTGTGACTCTTCCCTTGGCTCAAGGATTAATAAACCTTCTGCCTTGGAGCCTTCTACCCTCTGCCTTTTGCTATCCCTCAAATCCACCCTGTCTGAATGATTAATTAAGGCAAAGGACAAATGACGAATGACAAAGGACAAATACTATGACATTAGAAGCGCCAAAGCGATCACCACTTAAAGCTATTTTGATCGTCTTGATTGCTTTAATTTTAATTGTTTCTGCCTCTATAGGCGTAACCTTAACTGTTTCAGGAGGAGAGATGTTTGCTGGAAAACGACCCACGAATCTTGGTATTGAGTCAGGGAAATTAACTGCCTGTCCCGAAACCCCGAATTGTGTCAACACTCAAGCTCAAGATGCTCAACATAAAATTGAGCCATTAACCTACAAATCAACACCAGCTAAAGCAATAGCTGACCTGAAAACCGTGATTGAGAACATGGAAAGAACCCAAATTATCACGGAATCAGAGAATTATCTCTACGCCGAATTCACGACTAAGCTGATGGGGTTCGTCGATGACGTAGAATTTTTCCTAGATGAAGGAGCGAATGTTATCCATGTTCGTTCAGCATCGCGTTTAGGACAATCCGATTTAGGCGTAAACCGTAAACGGGTAGAAACTATTCGCGCCAAATTCAACGAACTGCAAACCTAAGTGTAAATTCTCTGATGGGGTGACAAGCCGAGCAAAAGCGGTTAAGTGGCTTGTCGCCCTGTCAGGGGGTGAAATCATCTTAGAATAATTAAAGTTAGTAAGGAGCGGCAGGGTTTGCAATTGCCGAATCGAGAAAATGCTTTTATTCAACCGACAAAACTAACGGGTTACTTGCTGTCATAAACTCACTCTGTTGGTAAGTCAA
>CAKZMA010000452.1 GCA_937127375.1 uncultured Coleofasciculus sp.
TGGAGTCCTGGCTTTTTGATCAGGCGGTCAATCACCACTTCAATGGTGTGGGTATAATTTTTATCCAACTCAATTGGATCAGAAAGAGATTGGATCTCGCCATCGACGCGGACGCGCACAAATCCTTCGGCGGCTAAACTGGAGAGTAGTTTCTTATGTGTGCCTTTTTTGCCTCGAACGACAGGGGCGAGGATATGGAACTTGGTGCGATCTGGGATTTCCATAACGCGATCGCACATTTGGTCAATAGTTTGGGGGGCGATATTGCGATCGCAGATCGGACAGTGGGGTTCTCCAGCGCGACCAAATAATAGGCGCAGGTAGTCGTAAATTTCGGTAACCGTACCCACGGTGGAACGGGGATTATTGGACGTGGATTTTTGGTCAATGGAGATCGCAGGGCTTAAGCCCTCAATGGCGTCTACATCGGGTTTATCCAATTGTCCCAGGAATTGACGCGCATAGGCGCTTAGGGATTCGACGTAGCGGCGTTGTCCTTCAGCGAAGATGGTATCGAAGGCGAGAGAGGATTTACCGGAACCAGAGACGCCTGTGAAGACAATTAAGCGATCGCGCGGGAGATCGAGGTTAATGTTTTTTAGGTTATGTTGTCTAGCACCCCGGATGCGGATGGTGTTTTGGCTAGGGGGTTGGTTTCCATTGAGAGATGGGGTAGGGTTGGAGGAGATCGGGGTTGGATCAGACATGAGGGCAATGGCGGGTAATAGTCCTTGATGATCTTAGCGTTGCCTCTGCCATTGGTTGTGAGGGGGGCGTTGTTTTTGCTTTTCACGGTATGTGGTGTCTCTGTAGGGGCGGGTTTTACGACTATCTTTTCGGTTGCACAAGGGATGTGACTAAACCCGCCCCGACTTTCGCAGGTTTCTAGATTTCGGATGAGAAGTTGGGTTGTTAACTCAACTTATGTGTATTAAAGCCCAGACTCCGCACTTCAACTTGAAGTACAAAAAACTACATCCCGAATAAAAGGAAAAAGTCCGAAAAATTAAACCCTTGAATATCTGTTAAGGAAAAAGGGTTCTTCTGACGACTAATGGAGTAAGCTGTTCGGCATTTAAACCTTAATGTCAATAATGACGAAATCCTTGTAATGCGTTTAGCGAAGCCATGCCGCAGGCTTTGCATCTTGCTCGCTACTAATACCCAATTTAAATGCATGACAGCTTAGCACAGCTAAAATTGTGGAATAAGTTGTCGGTTCGGTTGAGGTACGTGATAGTACACGAAAATACTACTAACGCACTCACACCCTCGCTACCATTCCCAATTTAAATGCATGACAGCTTATTGAGGGGTACAATATGTCGTGTCATTCCAGAGGGTGGTTCAAGTGCATCTAGCATGGAATATTGTCGGCAAGACTCGGAAAAAGCTATTATAGCCGCTTAAAAATAGTCTACGCTGAGGGGTGTAACCCCTTTTTTTATTACTTCGCTCTACCCGGTTTCTACCGATGCAGCGTTTCGTCAGGGCATTGAATATGACTACCACCTTAGCCTATAACTACCAATTTGGCGGATGCCTACCCGCCGATTCCCCCACTTATGTGTGGCGACAGGCAGATGTTGAACTCTACAACGGGTTAAGGGCAGGGGATTTCTGCTATGTCCTCAACTCCCGACAGATGGGGAAATCTAGCTTGCGGGTGCAAACCATGCGCCGCTTACAGGAGGAAGGATTTGCTTGTGCGGCGATTGACTTGACTAAGATTGGTTGCCAACATCTCACCCCAGAGGAATGGTATGCTGGTTTAGTCCGTCGTTTGGTGATTAGTTTCAATCTGACCCAACAATTTAACTTGCGTCGATGGTGGCGCGATCGCGATTTCCTTTCGCCCGTACAACGCTTCAGTGAGTTTATTGAACGCATCCTCCTCCCGGCGATTCCGCAACCGATTGTTATTTTTATTGATGAAATTGATACGGTTCTCAACTTAAACTTTCGCGTCGATGACTTTTTAGCCGTGATTCGTGCTTGTTATGATAGTCGTGCCGATCATCTCGCCTACCAACGCCTCACATTTGCCCTGTTAGGTGCCGCGACTCCCTCAGAGTTAATTCAAGATAAACATAGCACCCCGTTTAATATTGGTCGGGCAATTGAACTGACAGGGTTTCAATTAAATGAATGTTTACCGTTAGCCCAAGGATTAGCCACCCATGTTAACTATTCTGCCGCCATTATCCAGGAAATATTAACCTGGACAGGAGGTAAACCCTTTCTCACCCAAAAGCTGTGTCAGATTGTCCTACACCAAGCTGAACTCTGGTTACCCACGAAGATTCCCCAAGATAAATCCCAAATTAGCGTGTGGATTGAACAGTTGGTGCGATCGCACATCATTGACAACTGGGAAGCCAAGGATGAACCCGAACACCTAAAAACCATTCGCGATCGCCTATTACCTAACTGTGCCAGTACCCGTCAACTTTTAACACTCTACCAGCAAATTCTCGATCACGGAGAAATCCCCGCCGATAATAGTCCAGAACAACGAGAATTACGCCTATCGGGATTAGTGGTGAAACAGCCAATCGGACAGAAATACGCCCAGCCTGTTCTGAGAGTCTATAACCGCATCTACGCCTCTATCTTTAATCGGGATTGGGTAACCAACGCCCTGAATAATCTGCGCCCGTATCACTCGCCGATGATGGCTTGGTTTGCCAGTGAGTGTCAGGATACGTCTTATTTGTTGAACCGAAATCAATTACAACAAGCCTCAGTTTGGGCAAAAGGGAAACGCTTAAATCAAAAGGACTACCAATTTCTACATGCGAGTCGTCAGCAGATTATCGCTAGTTCTTATCGAGGAAACCGCAACCCCCAGAAACAATTAGATACAACATCGACAAGAAAACCCTCTCCACAACCTACCCCTCCAGACTTCTCGCCAACGTCTCCGCCGCGTTCCTTGAGTGCCGACGAGCAGATATTATATGATCATTTGCTCTATTGGGTACGACGAGAATCTCCCCAGCAACTCATCGAACGATTTGATCAACTATTTATTACCGCAAAAAACTACGCCGAACCTGACATTATCGCTGCCTTCCACCGAATTATTCTCGCTAATCCCCGCCATCAAGACTTTACCCATATTCTCAATCGGTGCTGCCATATCCTGATCAACCGATGGCAAATGCAAGCCAACCACGATAATGCGATCGCGCAATTGGTGGCATTATTTGAAAAACCCTTTCAACCCGGGACAATTAAGGCGACATCGGGACTATCCAAGCGATTGCGACAACTCTTGCAAGTATTTACTCAAAGTGAAGACTTTCAAACCCTAAAACGCTTGGTCAAAGTTGTTGATCACACCGCAGATGTGGATCGCCAAGACTCCAATCCCGCGTTAGGACAATTGATTTGTCGATACCCCTATTTATACACCCACGCCTTGCTGAGTTCAGATAGTTCCTACGAACACCAGCAAACAATCCGCCACATTCAAACTCAACGTCAATGGCAATTAGAAATGAATCTCTCTCAATATGTCACTTATTTGATCCGGCGAGTGCGACTGGCGTCCAGCAAAACTCCCACCTCAGACACTACTCTGGTGCAACCTGTACCCAATCCGACTTTGTTAAGCGATCGCGAACTCTACTTCGCCCTGAAGCAATTTATGGGCAAAGTTGAAGGGGCTTACACCTACCGAGACTTAGCCCAACGTTTTCTCAAGCAAAGTAATCAAACGCGCTCTTATCGTGCCTTTAAAGCTGATTTGTATGAATACCTAATAGCGGCAATTGAACCCGCTTATGGTAAACATCAATTCAATCAGCGTTTAGCGCAACATCTCAAAAACACCTTGCCGGATAGCGATTCTAAGAAGATCAACGATTTTTTATTGCTGAGAACCTGTAGTCAATTACTGAGTTTCTTAGTTAGCAGTCCTCAGCATCCCAATCACTATGTCTTTATTGATTTAATTTCTAATATGGGGTCGATTCGCACAACGGGATTATTGCTTAAAATCATTCTGCTGTGTGGCAAAGTTAAACCTGATTTAGAAAAGCGATTTTCAATTTTGTTCAATCACTACGAATGTCAAACTATTAATAATATTTTTTGGTTGGTTCAGTCTCTAGAAAATCTTAATGTTGCCTTTTTTGTCAATTTTGGCAATATGGATCTGTCTCGGATTCAAAAATAACGGTCTTATGTTAGGGAACGGGGAACAGGGAATGTTTTGACCCTTCGCTTCAATCAAGAAAGCCTGGTGCGTGTGTAGGGGCGGGTTTGACTATTATCGTTTCTTTCCTCACCCAGATACGACTAAACCCGCCCCATCTCCCTTCCCTTATCCTCAAGTTGCAAGTCAAACTCATAACGAGTATGATTTATGGGTAAACATTTAAGAGCAGAGGTGTTATTGGCACGATGGTTGAGATTCGAGAAATTCCGCTACAGCAAATTCGCCGTCCTCTTCCCGGAGAAAACGACGCCGAGAAGGTGCTGGAGTTGATGAAGTCCATCCAGGAAGAAGGATTAAGAGAACCCATTGATGTACTCGAAGTTGATGGAGAGTATTACGGATTCTCTGGGTGTCATCGATTTGAGGCACATCAGCGCCTGGGTAAAGAAACGATTAAATGCCGGGTTCGCCGCGCCCCTCGTGCCGTCTTAATGCGACATTTAGCCTGAGAAGCCTCATTTTTGTTAGACGAAAACAGTTCATACTTTAGGATGATATGTAACTGATCGCTCATAGTTTAAGATTAACGGTTGGTGTGCGAAAAGTAGTTCCAGATGCCTTGATCAACAGGATAAAGGGTGTAAACTGCTCGGCATTTAAACTAAACCTTAATGTCAAATGTCAAGAATTGCGAAATCCTTTTCGTAGTAGTGTGAGCATCTTGCTCACTACATTGACCCTCTTGGTCGCTACTGATACTTAATTTAAATGCATGACAGCTTAGTCGTTCACTCAAATTAGGCGTCACACTGGCTAATTTATTTCCGTGGAACTCTGTTAAATAAGGAACTATACCAGCTTTTCTGTTAACGTTATTTTGGAGCAAATTAGGAGACCACTATGCAAACTGCTGATAAATCTGCGCCCGTCAATATTGGTATTTCAGAACAAGACCGCAAAGAGATTGCCGAAGGATTGTCTCGCCTGCTTGCAGACACCTATAGCCTTTACCTCAAGACACACTATTTCCACTGGAACGTAACTGGACCGATGTTCCACTCGCTGCATAATATGTTTGAGACCGAGTACACTGAATTAGCGGTAGCAGTGGATGATATTGCTGAACGGATTCGTACCATCGGTTATCCAGCCCCCGGTAGTTATAGCGAATTTGCCGAACTCTCTTCGATTCCAGAAACCCGTGGGGTTCCGGAAGCCTCAGAAATGGTACGTTTACTGGTAGAAGCCAATGAAGCCGTGGTAAGAACAGCGCGGGAGGCGTTTCCGGCGGCTGAACGGGCGAATGATGAGTCTTCCGTTGACTTGTTAACCGAACGGATGCGGACTCATGAGAAAACCGCTTGGATGCTGCGGAGTATGTTGAACTAATCGGTCATTATTGGTAGGGAGGGCGGGTTTTGTTGTTCACTTATCGGTGAGGGAGGGCGGGTTTTGTTGTTCACTTATCGGTGAGGGAGGGCGGGTTTTGTTGTTCACTTATCGGTGAGGGAGGGCGGGTTTTGTTGT
>CAKZMA010000453.1 GCA_937127375.1 uncultured Coleofasciculus sp.
TTCCCCAAGCGTGTCAACTAGAAGTCACAATATCAGCTAACGCAGGTTTGACATTGGCATAGTCATAGTTAAAACCACTGCTACTTGTGCGCTGAGGTAACACCTTTTGACCCTCTAGCACCACCTTAGCCCCCTCTCCCAATAACGCTTCTAGAGCAATGCTGGGAACAGGTAACCAGGAGGGACGATTCATAACATCTCCCAACGTCTGACAAAATTCCGACATCTGCACGGGGTTGGGTGCTGTCCCATTAAACACCCCTTCCATGTCATTACGGGTGAGTGCATTAATAATCAAGTTCACCAAATCCTCTCGGTGAATCCACGAGAACCACTGACGCCCACTACCAATTGGACCTCCAGCAAATAGTTGAAAAGGAGGTAACATTTTCGCTAGTGCGCCACCATCACCGAGAACAATTCCAAACCGAAGGATAACCAACCGCACCCCAGCCTCTTTCACCTTTTGCGCTTCCGCTTCCCAAGCCTGACAGACTTGGGCGAGAAAATCGTCTCCAGGGGGACTGGTTTCAGTGTAGGTTGCTGTTTCGCTAGTCCCGTAATAGCCAACAGCCGACGCATTGACTAAGACGCTGGGTTTAGATGACGCTTGGCTGATCGCCTCTACAATTCGCCGGGTTCCCAGTTGGCGACTATCGAGAATTGCTTGTTTCCGTTCTGATGTCCAGCGATTCTCACCGATGGGTTCCCCCGCCAAATTCACCACTCCATCACACCCGGCGATCGCGTCTTGCCAAGATCCCGATTCGGTGGGCGTATAGCCGACAATCTCTAAATCAGGAAACATCCGGGTGGCTTTGGCTCGATTTCGGGTTAAAATCATCGGTTGATGCTCTAGCTCAAGCAGACGCTTGACTAAGCGAGAACCAATAAATCCGGTTGCTCCAGTAATAGCGATTTTCACGATTAACTTACTCTGCTCCCTGTGCTTGTTTGGTATCACCGTAAGCCATACCATTGGCTTCGGCATAGCGGTGCATAAAGCGCATGAACCGATCCCAGTGATCTTGGTGTTCGACTTCAAATTCGCAGTCTACCCGCTTTAAATCATCACCTTCGGGACCACTGAATATAAATTTCACCGATGATGGTTCCACACTAATTTGCCCTTCTTCATCAATCAAGAGTAAGGCATTGGCGAATCGTTTGGTATAACTCTGGAATTTTTCTATCGCTTTTAAGGAATCGAAACTCATTAATACTGAACGCACGCCCGAACTTCGATTTCGTCGTAAGCTAACATTGCTCAGTTCTTCAGGAAGTCCTTCAAAAAATTGAATCGATGGCGTTTGGGAAGTCATTTTTAAATGGCGAATACTATATTATTCAGTATACAAAACTTTATGCCTCTCACCGAAGAGATCCCCGACTTCTTGAAGAAGTCAGGGATCTAACGCTCACGAGAAATGACTCAAAACTACACGGCTTGCGGTTGCACTTGCGGCTGGAATTGGAACAGTGAGTACACCACATTGCGACGAATGTCAATCATCATTTCCAAGAAGGTTTCATATCCTTCTTGCTTATACTCAATCAGTGGGTCTTTCTGCCCATAACCCCGTAACCCGACCGACTCACGCAACGCATCCATCGACTGCAAATGCTCCCGCCACAGGGTATCAATCTGCTGCAAGATGAAGAACCGTTCTGCTTGTCGCATCAATCCCGGTTGAATTTGATCGATTTGGGCTTCTTTAATGTCGTAAGCTTTGCGGACTTCTTCATGCAAGAAGGTTTTAATCTCCGTGACCGTCATATCATCGAGATGTTCAGGCTGGAGATCTTGCAACAAATAGACAAACTCTTGTACCTTGGACACCAAGCTGGCGATATCCCATTCCTCTGGTGGCAAATCCGGGTTGACGTAGGCGTCTACAATATCATCCATCGTCTTCTCGGCATATTGGATGACTTGTTCTTTAAGATCTAATCCCTCTAACACCCGACGACGTTCGGCATAAATTGCCCGCCGCTGATTATTCATCACCTCGTCATATTCAAACACCTGTTTCCGGGTGTCATAGTAGAACGTTTCCACTTTTTTCTGCGCCCCTTCTAAGGAACGAGTCAGCATTCCCGATTCGATCGGCATATCTTCCTCAACTCGGAACGCATTCATCATCCCCGCCACGCGATCGCCCCCGAAGATTCGCAGCAAGTTATCCTCTAAGCTGAGGAAAAACTTCGTCGAACCCGGGTCACCTTGGCGTCCCGCCCGTCCCCGCAGTTGGTTATCAATCCGGCGAGATTCGTGGCGTTCGGTACCAATGACGTGCAATCCGCCGATCGGCTCGGTGTTGATTACCTCATCCTGTTCTTTATGAGTAAAGGCTTCATATTCCTTTCGCACCGCCCGACAAACCTCCCGCAGCTTTTGAATCACGGGGTCATCCGTCGGGGCATTTTCCGCCGCGATCGCTATTTTTTCTTCGGCTTCTAATTCCGGTAGACTACGTTCCCCATACTGCTGCACGGCAAACTTCACCGCCTCAATCAACTTTTGCTCTGTTTCCTCAGACAACTGAGTTGGGAAAATCTGGGGACTCACCTTCCAAGTTTTCACTTTTTTACCGGGCGCAAACCCTTGGGCTTGGGAGCGTTTCCCACCCCCTCCTGCCATAGCTGCAAAGGAATCTTCTTCTTCGGGGATGACAATCTGCGGCATGAAATATTCCCGCACTTTCAGCCGCGACATGTAGTCCGCATTACCCCCTAAGATAATATCGGTACCACGTCCTGCCATGTTCGTCGCGATCGTCACCGCCCCTTTGCGCCCTGCTTGTGCCACAATTTCTGATTCCCGTTCCACGTTCTCGGGTCGGGCATTGAGCAGATTATGGGGAACGTCCAATTGGCTTAACAAACGCGAAAGCACTTCTGATTTTTCCACACTGGTTGTACCCACCAATACCGGGCGTCCTTGCTCATGCATGTCTGCACATTCTCGTGCCACCGCTTTCCATTTGGCTTCCTCAGTTTTATACACCACATCCGACATATCCCGCCGTCCGGGGGGCTTATTGGTGGGGATAATCGTGACTTGTAGGTTATAGATTTTTTCAATTTCGGCTTCTTCTGTTTTGGCTGTTCCGGTCATCCCGGCTAGCTTGGGATAAAGCAAAAAGAAATTTTGATAGGTAATTGTAGCTAGGGTTTGGGTTTCTTTTTGAATCTCGACATCTTCTTTTGCCTCAATTGCCTGGTGCAGTCCATCACTCCAACGCCGTCCCTGTAAGACTCGTCCGGTAAACTCATCGACGATGACCACTTCATCGTTACGCACGATATAGTTTACGTCATTGGTAAACAGTTCCTTTGCCTTAATCGCGTTGAAGATATAGTGCGCCCAGGGATTTTCCGGGTCATACAAATCCCCAACCTCTAGGAGTTTTTCCGCCTCGATAAAGCCTTCATCGGTGAGGATGACATTACGCGCTTTTTCATCCACCTCATAATGCTCTTCCGGCTGCAGCATTTTCGCGATTTGAGCCGCTTTCATATAGTTCTGGGTGGGACGTTCCACCTGTCCGGAAATAATCAGGGGGGTGCGGGCTTCGTCAATGAGTACGGAGTCTACTTCGTCAATGATGCAGTAATTGAAGGGACGCTGCACCACTTCATTCATTGAGGTTGCCATATTGTCCCGCAAGTAGTCGAAGCCCAACTCGCTGTTTGTGGCGTAGGTAATATCACAGCCATAGTTGCGCTGTCGTTCCGCAGGACCCATCCCTGACTGAATCAGTCCTACCGTTAATCCTAAGAAGCGGTGTACCTGTCCCATCCATTCCGCGTCCCGACGTGCCAGGTAATCGTTAACGGTAACAATATGTACGCCTTTGCCACTTAAAGCGTTGAGATAAGCTGGGAGGGTGGATACAAGGGTTTTTCCCTCACCCGTTTTCATCTCCGCGATTTCTCCTCGGTGCAGCACCACGCCACCTAATAGCTGCACATCAAAATGGCGCATTCCCAAAACCCGCCATGCCGCTTCCCGCACTACGGCGAAGGCTTCGGGTAGGAGATCCTCTAACAGTTCTTCTCGCTCGCGATCGGTTGTCGCGCCTTCAAGCTGCTGCTTGAATTCTGTGGTTTTCCCTTGGAGTTGCTCATCGGAGAGCGATCGGATATCTTCTTCCAGAACGTTGATATCGGCAACGAACGGTTGGTATCGTTTAAGTTTGCGGGTATTTGGATCGCCAAGTAAGTTTTTTAACATAGCAGGAGAGGGATACGTCTAATCGCGCTTGGTCTAGGGTTAAGGTTAGACACTCAAGACTAAGGGCATGAATAGGGGAGTCAGCGTTCACAGGCAATCTTGCACGAGTCCCAGTGGCTAACGGCTAACCCATGATAAACCACCGCTTAGGGCGGCATTTTTATGATCATCCTACCATTTTTGCTCAGATTGAGGGGCGCTTCGTCCTTTGTCCTTTGTCATTTGTCCTTTGTCATACTCGCTGCCCGAAAAGAAGCAAGCTACTTCATTTGTAAGGGTTTGAGGCATATTCACAGAACTTAAAGTTCAGTTTATTTCCACCAAGCTACTGGCGATCCTCCAACCAACTGGCTAAATCCGGCAAACTTTGAAAATCGAAAATTTCCTCAGTTAACCGTTCCAAATCACTCAACGGTAATTCTTCAAGTTTGCGGCTGATTGCCAACGGAATTTCGCCAAAACGCTTCATAATTAGACGCCCTACTAGAGTTTTGGTCTGTTGTAGTCGCCCTTCTTCTTTCCCTTCTTTTTTTCCTTTTTCTTCAGCATAAGCCAGCCGTCCTTTTTCATCTTGCAACATCATGCCTCGCCGATCAACTACCTCCAACTCTTCTACCGTCATTGTGGCTTGATTAGCAAGGTTTAAAGCAAGTTCTATCTCTGAAACTTCCCCTAAATTATCAGGAACACTCTCCAAACTCGCTGCTTCTTTCAGGAAATAAATCCATTTATCGGTTAAACTCTGTAGTTCAGACAAGGTTTTATTGAACTTGGGAAGTTCGACAAAGATTAGCTGCAATTCACCATCGAGAAGTTCAAATTTTTGGGTTTTCTCTTGAAAGACAAATTGGTTAATTACCTGAGCTGTGTTGGCAAACAAGATAAAATCAGTAATTGTTACGGCAATTGCTGGATTCAGGAAAGGATAATCATCGCCTGTTTTTAACTGGTTACTATAGGCTTTTGCCAAGTTATAAGCTACCCGCTTGTTAAAGGCAGTCATCGGCGCTATTTGCATTTCAATGACCACAATCGACCCATCCGCTAAAACGGCTTTGACATCTAAATAAGTTTCTTTTAAGGTAATCACCTGACCCGGATTATAGGGATTAACAATTGTTAGGGATTGAATGATTTTTTCTTCGTTATAAATTATTGCATTGAGAAAACTGATTAAAATCTCTTGGCTTTGTTCGGAACCAAATATTTTTTTAAAGGCATAATCGATCTTGGGACTAATAAACCTCATTTTAGGTCTCCCATTTTATAAATATATGGAATAAAGTCCAATTCTAGCACAGCGATCGTCCCGTATTACAGTTACTAAAAAGTGATAATTTTATTGAGGTGATACGTCAAACAATTTGCAACTCTAAATTGTGGCTTTCACGAAAATCATGGGTAAAGTGGTCAACCTCATTCGTGTCACTCAGTTCCAAATTATAGAAATCGACAATATCATGTTCAAAATAAGGACCTGCGTGCCAAGTTCCTAGTTCTAACTTGATGAAACAGTTTCCCGGAATCCGAAAAACTTTAATGTCATCGATCGCGGGTTGTTCATGTTCACCAGGAGGTGCAACCGCCATCCACCAGTCTTTCCCTTCTAGAGAACCCAAACACTGGGTACATTGCTGATGGCGCGTGATTTTGTGAAATTTGCGACCTCTGTGATACAAGCGCATGATGTAAAAGCGGGGAGTACCGTTGTGCAGAACTAATTGTGCATCTTTTGCATCATAGGGTTTATCATCGGCTGTCGGCGTGATTAATTGACCGAAGGGTTGAAAGCGTTCGGCGCTAATTTCTTCTACTGAAAGCTGTTTCACTGAAATGGTGCGATTCATGACAGATATCAATTGCAACACAAAGCTTACTGCTATTTTGTCCCAAACAGGCGATCGCCTGCATCCCCAAGTCCGGGCAAAATATAACCATGCTCATCTAAGCTTTCATCAATCGCGGCGGTATACAGAGGGACTTCCGGATGATGATCATGGAAATTCGCGATTCCCTCCGGTGCAGCTAGCAAGCACAAAAACTTGATGGACAAGGGGATAAAATCCTTCACCCGATCCACGGCGGCTACGGCTGTATTCCCTGTAGCTACCATGGGATCAACCACCAAGATGTCTCGGTGTTCAATATCATGAGGCAGTTTGCAATAATATTCAATCGGAATCCGAGTCGTTGGATCACGATACAAGCCAATATGCCCCAAGCGGGCGGAAGGGATCAGTTCTAAGATACCATCAACCAGCCCTTGCCCTGCCCGCATAATCGAAACAATCACCATTTTCTTATCTGAAGCCAGCATGGGAGCGTGCATGGGAGCCAGGGGTGTTTTAATTGCTGCGTATTTCAGCGGTAAGTCCCGCGTTACCTCGTAAGCCAGCAAGCCGCCAACTTCTTTCATCAGTTGACGAAATTTAGCTGTACTGGTGTCAGCCTGACGCATAAGGGTTAGCTTGTGCTGTACGAATGGGTGATCGATTACTGTAACTTGAGGGATCATCTGTTAATAGTAGACAGATTTTTATCTGTATAAAAGTTAATCTTCCTGAGAGTATACCACTCCTGTTGCCAAATCACAGCACAGAAAGGAATATAACCTAAAATGCATTTGCAAAATGGCTTTGATTCATTTTTGCAATATCTAAAATAAAAACAATATAACAGTGAGAATATTAGCCTATTTTACACTAGCAAAGTCAATGGGTAACGTCATAGTTGGTGGGCAATGGACTAAAACTCTTATCCAGTCGTCTAAAGACGACTGGATCTTGGGAGACACATTTTATGGTAGAGACGTTGCATGCAACGTCTCTACAACTTCACTATTGCAAGAAAGCCTATTCCCTATTCCCTGGCGCGTAGCGCTATACTTTTGATGCAGAAGAGGGAGAAGGGATATCCGTTAACACTCGCTTCACCATGCTGATCAATTCCTCCAAGACATAAGGTTTTGTTACATACAGATTGGCTCCTAGACATATCCCGCGTTCAATATCCCTGGGTTCGGATTTTGCTGTCAAAAAAATAAACGGGGTTTGACGACCAAAACGGCGCAGTTGTGATAAAACGGTATACCCATCAAATCCGGGCATATTAATGTCGCAAATAATTAATTCTGGGTTCAGACATAAGCTAAAGTTGACGCCACTTGACCCGTTATCTGTAGCAATGACATCATAGCCATTGGCGGGATTATATCCTTCCATTGCTAAAATTTCAGATAAATTATCCCGTAGGCTTATGTCATCTTCAATGATTAGAATTCTTCGCATTGTTTCGCCTATTTCCATACTGGCGTTTTAGTTGGATTGAATCATGTTGTTCTTCTTTATTATTCCCTAACAGTTGAGGGTTTTCATCCGTGAATTCTCTAGGTTTTTCAGGTTTGCGGGAAAACTAGACCTTGCTTATGGTTGGGGAACCCTCTCCTAGAATTTACAGATATCTATCCTTATAAAGATTTGCAAACAAAACTTGACTCAAGCGAGTTGATCAGTGAAACTACAGACAAGAGCGTAATACACTGTAAACAGGCGTATTACGTTAGTTGTGGTTAACTCCAAACAAAGGCTGATTAATCCATAGTTAGCAGGAAGCTGGGATGGAACAGCACGTCTTGCCCAGAAATACTGTCTCCATCCAGGCAACCTGCGAGATTGGTTGATTGAGCCTATTGATGAAGGATAACCTCTGCTATACCGTTTGCACCTCCTCAATCATTTCTAGTGTGTCTCCCTTTTGGTGTCCGGTATGGTAAGCAGCAAGGAGAATTTGGCTGGTTTTGCCCCAGGCGATCGCACCCCTAGCGTCAATCGCGATCGCACCTAAATCCCGCCGATTCTCTTTTGCTTCTTTTATGGAACGTTCCATAGCATCGGCTAAGGATAACCCGTCGGTGACACGCACCACAACCCGTGCAGCGAAGCATTCATCAATAATATCTTCCCCAATTCCGGTACAACTTACCCCAGCGTTTAGGTTAGCGTAATTCCCCGCAGGCATAGCTGAGTCGCTGACTCGACCAATGCGTTCAAATCCCTTACCTCCGGTGGATGTACCCGCCGCCAAGCCGCCCTGACTATCTAATGCCACAACTCCAATTGTGCCACGTCCGGCTTCCGAAGAAAGGAGTTCCGGTTCGCTTACCACATCCGCCATTGTCCGTTCAAAGTTGTCCTGTCTATCCTGTAACCACTCCTGTAAGCGCTTCTCAGTTAACGGGTTGTAAATCGGTGCATTCACTTCCCGCACCAATTCCGCCGCCCCCAAATCCGAGAGAATGCGATCGGGACAATCTTGCAAAATCTTCGCCAAATCGATGGGATTTTTAATCCGCGAGACATTAATCACACCACTAAAGCGTTGAGGTTTACCATCCATCAGCGATGCACTCATGCGAATCTGTCCATCGGATTGTAATACCGAACCCGTTCCGGCATTGTAGCGGGGTTCATCTTCGAGGAGTTGACAGCCTCGAATCACCGCGTCACGGGCGTTTGCACCCGATAATAACAAGGCATAGACA
This sequence comes from uncultured Coleofasciculus sp., assembly GCA_937127375.1. GTDB lineage: Bacteria > Cyanobacteriota > Cyanobacteriia > Cyanobacteriales > Coleofasciculaceae > Coleofasciculus. Next base: position 8,778 of record CAKZMA010000453.1, read on the forward strand.
TCATCCAGTATTTTATAAAGCGAATCGCGCACCGCTTGGGTGGCGTCTTTGGTTTTCAGCGCGCTTCCGGCACCACCATGAATAATTAATTTGGGTTGCATTGAATTCACGAACTCCTTGATAGTCAACTGGCTTGGGATTTGCGTCGGCGGCAGCGTTCCGAGCAGAACTTTACATTATCCCAGCATTTCGCCCATTTTTTGCGCCAAGTGAAAGGACGTTCGCAGACGGGGCAGATTTTGGTCGGTAGGTCTGACTTAGCTTTCTTCACAGCGTACTCGTGCCATGTTACGTTAAGGAGCAGTTAACTCCTCAATCGTAACTCCTTGTAACCCTGTAATCCTTTAACCCTGTAATCCTGTAAACCAGTAAACCGCCATCGTGGGTTAGGCGGAACTTTATTTTGGCAAATATCATTTAATTGGCTATCCGCCGTAACCCACCAATAATTAATTTCCCCAGACACCGTAGGGTGGGTTAGGCGGAACTTTATTTGGGAAAATACCATTTAATTGGCTATCCGCCGTAACCCACCAATAATTAATTTCCCCAGACACCGTAGGGTGGGTTAGGCGGAACTTTATTTGGGAAAATACCATTTAATTGGCTATCCGCCGTAACCCACCAAAGCCTTGAACAACGGTGCGTTATGCTTCGCTAACGCACCCTACAATTGGATGGGATTGAAAATGATGACAAATAACCTGTAGGGGCGACCCGCCTGCATTAATTAACAACTCCAATCCCTTCAAGAAAATCGGGTCGCCCTCTTCAATGCCAGACGTTAGGCAACGGTTAAATCAACCTGGAAGGTGAAATCATTAAAATCTTGATCTCCACCTCCATACAAATCCTCAAAGCCAAAGGTGTTATCACCTAGGAGGCGAATGTGGTCAACCCCATCAGGATTCGCACCTAAATGGGCAAAGTAGGCAATCGGTTCTCCATAACCCAGGTACTGATTATTGGGATTCTCAGCCAGCAATTCCTCCGTGGTGCCATTGGCAATAATGTAAGGTGCCAGCAGACTTCCTCCCTCTAATTGGGTGTCAAACGTCGCCATCCCCCGATTCACATCACTAACCACTGATTGGGCAAGGGCAGCTTGAGCATAACCCTCGTCCTCTGGGTGAATCAATTGACCTGTCATTGGATCTTCAACTGCTCCCTCTTCATTTTCAATCACATACAAGCCGACGGAATTATCGAAACCAGCATGACTCTTGATCTCGATAAAATTCGCGTCTACCGGACTGCTTTGTCCACGTAAATCAATGAGTTCTCGTTCTCCTTGTAATTGAGTTCCTAACGCAGGTAATTCATTCGTCGGTTCAACCATTAGCGTCAGAGTATCGTTACTCTCTGCCATTGGGTTTTGCCAATTGAGAGTAAACTGATTGTTCTCTCCATTCAGTACCTCAAAATAATCCGTATTGTTGGCATTAGCGCCGGGAAGACTAAACCAGACATTAGTTGGCGTTTGTCCTGAATCTAATGCGGCTTGGACATTATCCGTTGTGCTGTTTTGCACCAGATAAAATCCCAGATTGGGAGTCGTCTCACCGAAAACTTGCTCCACATCCAAAATCCGAGTTAGGTTATCGCCAGCAAAATTATTGGGCAAACTGGAGAACAGAACGTTTCCTTCATCCAAAGCGGCTTGCAGATAATCAGTTTCTCCGGGTTTAATCCCATTAATCTTCCCAGCCGCATTATCCACTTCAAAAATGCCAACTTCACTGACAAAGGATGAGTTATTACCCGTAAGCGTGAACAGGAGTTTATCGGCTGGAGATTTGCCCTTGAGAAACAACAGATCATTTTTGAAGTTGAGTTTAGGTTTTGCATTGCCATTATTCCTTGTTCCCCGATGAACTGTTAAGTCAAAGACATCACTGATTTCCCCTCCATTACCGTCATTAGCGGTGAGAGTAATCGAGTTAGTGCCGACTGCTTTATTGCGGGGAGTACCACTAATTACACCCGTTTCCGGATTTAGGTTTAATCCTTTGGGTAAACCCGTAGCCGAGAAGGTGAGAGTGTCGCCATCAGGGTCAGTGAAATAGTTACTGATATCTAGACTGTAAACTTCTTTTCTCTTTGCCGTTTGGTCAG
>CAKZMA010000454.1 GCA_937127375.1 uncultured Coleofasciculus sp.
TGTTGGCGATAAGGATGCGATCGCGCTTTACCAGTTCTGGGTCAAACCAAAAGCCGCGTACTGTGACATCATACCCAGCATTCGCTAATGTCTCGGCTTCTTTCTGGGGTCGAGGAGCAGTACAGAGGTGTCCGCCGATTAGGATGAGAATCTTTGCCATTTAAGTCACGCTTTTTTGTACTTCTTTAAAAATTTCCAAATAATGTTGGGCGCACTTTTCTAGGGTGAGATTTGCCAAAATGTAGTCACGAGGCGCAAATTGCTGATGGTTGAGTTTATCCAGAAACTCTTCTAGCTTTGTAAAAAATTCACTAATGTCTTTAAACTTGACCCCGCAACGCTCATCCCAGTAAGGAACTGAACTGACAGGGGCAAACTTAACTTTGTCAGGGAAATAGGATGGGTCTTGCCAAAATCCGCCTCGATCCCAAGCTAAGATTGGCACTCCACAGGAGAGGGCTTGCTGATAGGCGATACCCTGAGTTTCGTGTTCGCACAGAAAAACCATTGCTTTGCTTCTATTGAGGAGCGCGTGAAACTCCTCTTCTTTGTAGAAGCCATAGCGAATCTCTGCTATCTTTAGATTTTGATCTTGAAAATAGGATCGAATTGGAGCAATTAGTTCTTCTTCATACCGATCATGCTCCCATCGCACTTTGTCGTAGAGCAAAACATCAATATCTTTGCGATCAAGCGGTACTGATACCCATTCCTCAGTGTCGATGCCCACAGGCCAAGCGAGTACTTTATCACCATATTGAGGTTCTAACATTTTTCGCATCCATTCTCCAGGAACCAAAATTTTACGAATAGGCAAGCGCTCTAGGAGTTGTGGATCATCACAAAAATGGGAGAAAACTGCTGCACCAAATAATATTGGGTTCTTCCACTTAATTTTGTCTAAAACGTGAGGCTTTCCGATAATGCAGGCAATCTCTTCAGAATGTTGCTGAATATATCGATAGTCATTCACTCGATAGGGAATACCAAGTTTATTTAACCCAGCACAGAGGTTCAAGAAAACCCGCGTTTGCCCCCCTAGTCTAGGTTTTCCTCGTACAATACGGCGAATGATACGGCGAGGGTAGCGGTCTAAAGGAAACCAGCGATCGCCCTCTGGTTCTTCATAAAACAGATTTAGAAATTTCATAGTGCATGACATTAAGATAGATTCATACAGTTAAATGCTTGTTCTACGCAGTATGGCTGTACCGGAATCACTCTTAAGTAACTCAAGCTCAAAACCATTGAATTCTTCCCTCCACAAATTCAATATTTTTCTTTCATCTTTTCGGTCTGCATCATCAACTAGGATTATGACATTTTCACTTAGTAAATCAATCAAAATTGGTAGCGCTGGATATCTAGCCAAATCTTGTGTATTCCAAGGAGGTCCATCTACGACCAGCAAATCGATTGATTGGTTTTTGATAACTTCAAAAACATCTTTAATGTCATACCAAATCCATGTTTTTCCGTTAATATCTATTTTTGTAAGGGGAGCATGAATAACAGTACCAGTATCCTGCAACTCATGCTCAAATAAACTTTTTGACGATAAGTCAGCAAAATTTTTCTCGTGATCGAGCGATATTACCTTACCTTTTCCAATTGATTGAAGACAGTAAGCCGATATAAGAGTTGATACACCACTACCAGCTTCAAGAATTAGTTTTGGCTTTTGCTCTTTAATTAATGATATTAAGGTATTGGCAAAATCTGGAGCGGCGGCGTATCCTCTCATTCGAGGTAGAGGATGATTAATTTTTATTAATGAAAATATCGAAAACAGAGACTCAATTTGTCCATATTCATTTTTCTTGTAAGCTTGATATTGTTCGTAAATTTGTTTTTGAAGTCTTCGATAGGTTTCGAGATTGATTGTTAACGTTATTAAACCCAAGATACACAACAGAAAAATAGTCAATAATTCTTTTATGCTTGAGTAAACTATAAAAATAAAAAGTAGACATAAAAAAGACAACAGAAAAATTAATATTTTGTCTTTTTTTGTTAAATACATCGGATTATCCTTTGATTTTTACAAATTCCCCAAAACAGTTAATATAATAACTAAATCGGCAAATCATAGGCTTTATGCTGGTTTTTTGGGCGGAAAATAGACAAAGCAATACGTCTCAAATACAATATTTTTTCAGTATTACGGAAGCCTAATTTTTTGTATAAGAATTTAAGCGATCCGTTTACAGGAAGGCGAAAGTCTGGATCTAAGGAATAGATCCACTCAGCAACTTCACAAGCTTCATCCAGATGAGTGTAAGCAATCCAATGTGCTAGAGACCAGAGAATTTTGCAAGCTGCTTTCTTTCGTCTTAGTGTCAGTTCTCCTTTATTAACTAATTCACTCAAAATATTCTTATAGATTAGTAAATGTTGTAAATTTGTTCCTGTACTGCGAAGACTTTGAGCAAATTGAAGTCGCTTATGTGTGTGATGTCGATGACAAAGTGTTGGCTCAAAATGAATGGCAATGTTTGGTTTAGCCAGAGCCACCTCTAGCATCAAACAACGATCGTCTCTCGAAGCAAAATCAGCAGATGCAAATGAGGTACGGTGAGGAATTTCCTTGATAAAGTCTCTTCTGAATAAAAAAGCAGAGTAATGGGAACTATCAACTTCCCCTAGTTGTTGAGCAATAAAATCATCACACTCAATCCATTCTTGTTTTCGGGTCATATTTTCGTCCTCATCATAAACTTCATAACCACCAACAACGAGGTCGGCTTGTTTTGCTTCAGCAATTTCAAATTGCCGCTCATTGGCATTAGGACATAGCCAATCATCAGAGTCTAAAAATCGGATATATTTTCCCTTTGCCACTTGAAATGCTCTATTGACAGCCCAAGGTTTTCCCCAATTGCTCTGTCTGATAGCAACAATGTTAGGCTGTTTCTGTAGCCATTCCCATGTACCATCCGTACTGCCATCATCGACAACAATAATTTCTATTTTGTATTTATTGCTCTGACAAGAATCTATCGCTTTTGGTAAAGACCAGAGGCGATTGTGAGTAGGAATAAGAATACTAATTTCCATTTATACACTCCTATAAATAATCACTTTTCGTTTCAGCTCAAAAATTTAGCGAGAGTCATAGTAGTTTTTTGAGAGATAAAAATATTTAAATTCGTTCACTAATTTTGATAGTTCTTGGTCTTAGTAGTTTATGGTAAACAGGACGCAAAAAATCTTTAAAAAGCTTTTTAATTAGCCAGGGGTAAGAAAAAGCTGTGTTTGCCCAAAGGCGGGCTAACCAAGCTGACCAACCTCTAGCCATAGTCAAGTCAAGTTTTATTTTTTCTCGAACATATGGATGAAGTGTTGTTTGATGACTGAGAAAATGAACCAATACTGGATTCATTTCTTCTAGCTCATACCATGAATTATGATTTGGATGGTTATAAGGGTTAAATAACCTGGCTTCTCCTTTCAGAACGTCAATTTTGAGTCCACCTGGACAAGCAAGGGTAGAATTCATAATTGTCCCATCTTCTGGAATTGGTGACTGACCATGAATTGCCATTGATAAAGCCATTATAACTTCATCATTGGGTCGGTTTCTTAGGCGGGTAAAGCCAATTTCATCGTACTTAAGTTCTAGATCTCGTGCGGTGGAATAGACTTGAGTACAAATGTTTCCAGGTTTTAGATAGTAAACTCCACCATTGAAGCGAGGAAGTGCTTTGACATTAAATTGGGAACAGATTGTAGCAACGTCACCAAACCATTCACCTTCTGAAATTGTTCTCCCAACCACAGAAACGGCATGACCAGCAAAGCGGTCGAATACTGATTCTAGAGAACCTACACAAAGACAATCTGCATCAACAAAGAGAGTTTGAGCAGCAGGTGCAAGTTCATCTAAATGCAGCTTTGGAGAGAAACCATAGCCATACTGACCTGGTTGCAGCTCTATTATCTCAATATCTAGTAAATCAGGAGGAATTAAGTGCTTTTGGTCAGTTGCCAGAACAAACTGAATTGAGCTATCCTTGTGCCACCATTTAAAGGAACGAGCAAGATTTATTGCCAGCTCGATATAGATAGGCTTGCCAGTTGCTATGGTTAAAACTGATCGTTGAGGTAATTGAATCATAATCAAATGTCTATCATGTTATTGTTGTTAACAACTAATCTACTTCAAGATAAAGTTCATTGTTTTCCGCTTTGCACGGTAATAATAGGGGTAAATTAACTCATTAATAAACTTAAATGAATTGAGTTCTTTACAATCAATATTGTCTTCGCTTAGTTTTTCAAATTTTTCACTAACAAAATGATATAGTTTAATATCAAAATAATTATATTCCTTGATCAATTCAATGGTATTTTTGTCAATAAGCTGACCATTTACCTTAAAGTTGTTAACATTAATTTTGACATAATAGCAATTTCTCCACCCCAGAGTTTTTTTCAATAAAATCAAAGTCTCATCAAACTTTTCTACCAAACCAACTAAATAAAAATGCTTCTGTATATTTTCTTTTGCCCTTTCAAAAATCTCAGGTGTACATTGATCTGGATAGATGATTCCTTTAGCACCTGCTAGACGTCTAGTTTGACCATTTTCCATGTCTCTTGCTAATCCACTACGAATAAACTCTTTTAAACTCATTTTTTCTAAATTTATTTTTTTGTTTGTAACTTCGTCACAAAATGGATGAGGAAAAGGTCGATTTAAAATGTAATAATAGTAAGATATTACTCGTTCTATAGGATTACGAATTATGGTTATATAAGTAGAATATTGAGGTAAATATTCATGTATCCCAAAACCCATATGACCCTGAATGAGTTTGATTTTATTTATTTCAATATCACTTTTTTGCTTTAGCTTGTTTAAACTTTCTATATAGGGAAACTCCAGTTCAAAGATTGAATATTCTGGATACTGCTTATAAATTATCATTCGATTAAAAGTAGAGCCAGCAGCTTTAGGAATATGCATAAAAATGATGGTATTATGTTCTCTTTTTATCATTGCTGTTCTATTGATTGCATAAGTGACCATTTTAAGTCAAAAAATGTAATTAAGACAAGCTTATTTCAATAAAATAAACATTGTTAATTTTAAAGTGACCTTAAAAAATATCACTTGTGTATTTTAAGTATTCATATCAAAATTTAGGTTGTAATCAATCAGAAAATCTCCCTTAGTATTTGGCGGCAATTTCCCTGTACCATAGTAGTCACCTGGTTCAACATCGAAAAAACCGGCATTCTGAATCCAATCAGCGACTAAGCCATTAATTGAGCAAAAAATTGTAAATTCATACCTACCTGGCATAAGGGGTAACTTAGGAATACATAATTCTAAACTTTGATTTCCTATCGGTATAATTAAAATTTTTTTTTGAACTAATTTAGTACTTAAGTGTGCAATGCGTTGACCAATATTATTGTCTATTCCTATAGCAAAATGAACATTTTTAAGGTCTTGGCTAGTATGGTTTGTGTAATAAAAAACTATCTTTACGCCCTGCCCACTAAAAAAAGAGTTTAGGGGTTTACCCTTGTTATCCTGAAGTTGAAAAAATATAAAACGTATATCACCATTACCTTGCCTATCCTTTCTGTTAGCCAGTGGTATATTAGATAACTCCGTAGATATTTCCAAATATTTTTGGATAATTATATCTGTTTTTCCTATTGTAATAACTTCTCCTTTATTAAGTAAAATTACTTGTTGACATAGATTTTTAATTGCTGCCATACTATGACTAACGAATAACACAGTCCGCCCTTCTTTCCCCACATCCTCCATCTTTCCCAAACACTTCTTCTGAAACTGAACATCCCCCACCGCCAGCACCTCATCCACCACCAAAATCTCCGGTTCCAAATGCGCCGCCACCGCAAACGCCA
>CAKZMA010000455.1 GCA_937127375.1 uncultured Coleofasciculus sp.
CGGTAGCTTATAAAATAAGCATAAAGTTGAAAGTTTTCGCGATTATGATACTGAAACAGCCATCGCGCCAGCCAACCAACAGAGTTTCTTCTCAAAGCATGAGACAGGTAGCCAATTCTTAAAGGTTTAGTAGTCTTAGCATGACTTGGGCGTATTAATACTCGTTGACTGTATCGCTTAGCTGGCTCCTGTGCGTAAATCTGAATATTACCTTGGCAAAGCTCTGCTACTTGATTTTGCAAAAAGCGGTTTTTTTTAGGCTCGTCCCTCAAATAAGGGAAAAAGAATGTTGAACAAAATAGGCGAATTGTCTGAATCTGGCTGAGAGAAGTAGGACTTTCTTTAATTAACGATAATAGCAGTGATTCTTGCTGCTGAAATACAGAAAACGCCTCTTGCCAATATCCACCAGCACCCAATATCCCCCGATGAATTAGGTGATTTGCAAAAACCTGATCGGGTAAGCTATCTAAGAGGGAGTAGCAAAATTTAGCTGTTTCTATCCCTTTCGCATATTCACCAACATCTTGGTAAAACGCCGCAAGATGTCGCAATACTTCTGGATTTTGTGGATCTAAACGTAAACAGAATTCTGCCAGACGAATCGCTCCTAGCGTATTTCTAATTGAATAAGCCATTTTGAGAGCGGTCGGCAGCAATACAATTAAACCAGTTAAGGGTTCTTGAATATAAGGTAGACAAGCTTCGGCAAAATCTAATGATAATGGGTCGAGCAGAGCGTAATCTAAACTATTCTTTAATACTTTTAATAATAACTCTGTATCAATATCGATCTCTTGCTCTGACTGTAGGCACTGCATGATGCCTAGTGAAATCAAATCTTCACCTGTAAAGGTTTCTAATTGGATAGAAAGTTGAACAATTTTCAATAAGTTATTAATATCATCTGGACTAATTTCTCTAATATGCTGTCGGATTGCCCAAGCCACAGGGTAATTTTCAAGTGCTTCTCGTCGCTCAGCTTCTGTTTGTAAAATCTGAACCAATTCTACTGTCCAAAGTTCTATATGATCGTCTGTACCTTCTTCCATTGCTAAAAGCCAGGTCATTTGAGCTTCTGTTTCTTGACCTTGCAATAGAAATGCTAACCCTAAATGCCAGTAGTTAGACTTGATACTAGGTTCTTCTGTTATTGCTTTTTCGTAAAATTGTATGGCTTTGTCATAACTACCTTGAAGCAAATACTGAGAACCTTGATTTTGCAAATCAGTAGAATTAGACACTTCTCTAGTATTCATAGACTCAAATCGATAAATAAAGCCGCTTTAAGTATAAAAAAGCGGGTAGAAAACTCTGCCCACTACAATTCACTAATGATATTTAGCCTAAACAGAATTAATCCATCAGTTGCTATCCAGAAAGTAGGGAATCGGGAGAGACAGAAAGAAAGAAAACTGGAGGGAAACTTCTGCTGTATTGGTCTAGTGATTCAACAGACTTGGTTAGCTTGGTGTAATCTTATCCTACTTGATAAACTCCCAATTAGGATCAGGGCAATCAGGCTGATCGTCGGCGTCAAGAAATGGCCCTGCTGGTGCAGTTACTATACCAGGTTGTTCAGACTGACATAATACAGCTAGAGTAGTTGTTTCACCAGTACCTCCGGGGTTAGTACTTCCGGTAACTACAGCCCCCATATAAGTGCGAAGGGTATCAAGGTTTGACATTCCATTCGGCGCTACTTGGGAGAAATAGTCGCTACCTACTGGACTTGCACCGCCAGCGCTTGCAATTTTGTAAGTATAGTTGACAGTTTGCGTCTTGATTCCAAGACCTAAATCAACGATGTCAGTAGAAAATCCACCTTTTTCTAAATAAAAAGCCTGTTCAGCTCGATTCATCGAACCTACATACTGCTTGGCTTCTGACTCCTTCGCTTTGTTCGCTTGGTTGAGGAAGGACGGTAGAGCAATCGCCGACAAAATCCCAATGATAATGATAACAACCAATAGTTCAATCAGCGTAAACCCTTCATTATGTTTTTTCTGGTTCAAATGCTGTAGGAATTTGGCTTTCAGTTCAGTTTTCATAATTGGTCTTTCCTGGAGGTGTCTTTAGTTTCTAACTTGTCTAGGTATAACTTACCCACTCATCACCCGTTTCCTATCACCCTTGACCCAAAAATTTTTCTCCTATCATAGCCAACGCTCAAACCGATCGCTCCAAAAGCAGGTAGAGAAAGACTTCTAGCTTACTTACAAGTTGCTTGACTTCCTCGAAAGCTACCTGCTCACTCACAGGTTCCAGAGTCACAGGATGCAATGGTCGAATTTTCAGCCAGCGTTCCACCAAAGACTTCACCGATTGTCCCCCATCCCACAAGGGTAGCAAGCAAGCAGCTACTGTACTATCTATCTCCACAGGCGCCAAGGCTGGCAGAGTTACATAATTGCTAATCGTAAATGGCTTCTGCTCCGTGATAGACTTGATCAAGTCATCCCGTACCTGAGACTTTCTCAACTGCGGATGCAAATGCACCCAAGCTCCTTGCCAGTCCAATAGCTGCCACTGTTCCACAGGTACAATAGACCCTGCTTGATTTGGATGTCCACACCAGAAATCCAACAACCGATGTACGGGATGGAGAAGTTCGTACAGATGCAAGCGCTCTTCGATAGACACTCCCGGTAAACTCATCCCCCAAAAGGCGGGTAAGTTATCCGGTTCCTTAAATAAGTCTGTCACATCCCAATATCGCCAGTACACCATACTAATAAATTCCAATTCCGCCTCTCTCAAAGCTGTAAACAGTTCAGGAATTGTGTATCCTTTATCACCGACAAGCAGGTGATTTGACAAAAGTCTCTCTGGCTGATTGGAAATTTGAGGAATCGGGTTCCACGTCTTCGCCTTGAGATCCACGCCATCCTTCAGGGCTTGCATTGTTTCTACGGCAATTTCAAGTTCCATCTCCTCTGGGTTATTCTCCATCAACCCCATCCGATTAAATAATTCTTGAGCGCGGAAAAAGATAGAGCGTTGAAGGGAACTGTGTAAATTCGTGCGAATAATCCCCTGCGGCTTCAAAACTGACTTCATTGCCTTTAGAGCCGCAATGATATCCGGAATCAGATAAAGCACTTCATCATTATTAATATAGTCAAATTCCTGCCCTAGGCTGGCTAAGTCATAAATTGAGAGAACATGGAACTCGACATTCTCAAATCCATGATGCTGTAACCGTTTCCGCGCTAGCTTAACCGATTCTTCAGAAATATCAATCCCAACAATTTTAGCTCCAGGATTGGCTTCAGCCAACATCAAAGCCTTGTAACCACTGCCACAGCCAGCATCCAGAATAACTTTTCCTTGGGTATCGATAACTTTTTGGTGTCTTAAATAATAAGACGTAACTAGATTATGAATATAGAGAGCATTCAAGTCATCTTTCGGAGACTGATCTAAGGGAACTCTCGGATAAGGTGCCTTTTCAAACTGCTGGCGAATTTTTTCAATAATTTCAGGCGATAGATTGTCCATATTTGAATTTCCATATCAAACGTAAGTTTGGCATAGTAAGCTTTGCGTGTAAAGGCGCAGGATGGTGCCCCTACGGGATTAATCTATCACATTCGGTCTGCCACTCCAGTCCAGGGGATTTTTCCGGTAGCACAACACGAAACACTGATTACACGGATTTATAGAAACGGTAGGAGTGGGAATGGGAGATTTTAGTAGCACTGATTACACTGAAGCGT
>CAKZMA010000456.1 GCA_937127375.1 uncultured Coleofasciculus sp.
TAGGCATCTGCGTCAGCCAACCGTTAATCTGGAAAAGCAGTTGCGTTTTTTATTTCAAGGGTACTAAAGGAAAAATGAGTCAGCGCGATGGTTTTACAGGCGGACTTCTGGCGGGAATCGCTATCGGGGGAGTAGTCGGTGGCGTTATCGGAGCCATACTAGCCGGACAACGTAATAGTAGCGACGAAGATGCTGATCAGTCTTTACTCAAGTCCCGCCTTTCCGAAAAGAAAGCGATGAAGGGTAAAAAGTCTCAACTCAACTCCGAGGAGAGCATTGAAGCGGCACGTCGCAGTTTAGAAGACAAAATTGCCCAGCTTAATACAGCGATTGATGATGTGCGCCAGCAATTGGGTCCAGTGAATGGCAGTGGGAGTACAGAACTTACCGATAGGGAAGGTTCGCTCGATTCCTAAGCCGAAATGGAGTGATATCCGTTAAACTGACTAGAAAGGCACTATCATATCCGCCCTCTAAACTTAGTAAGGAAACATTTCAATTTATGCCTACAGCACTGGTAACCGAAAGTCTCGCCAATTTCCTCAACATCTATTTACTGCTGATATTTGTCCGCATTCTGTTAACCTGGTTCCCCACGGTTGAATGGATGAACCAGGTGGCTGGGTTCCTCAGCCCAATTACTGACCCTTACCTGAATATTTTCCGCTCCTTTATTCCGCCGATTGGAGGTTTGGACTTATCTCCTCTTTTGGCGATTATTGTCCTGCAACTTATCGCTGGACTTTTTGGAGGCATGGCATAGTCTTGGGTTAGATATTAATGAAAGTCAACACGCTTTTTTTTAGCGGCGGACTTTGCCCGTAAAGCCAGACGCTTTGAATTGTTCAAGCTGCAAGGGGGTGGGTTGATTAGCCGAAACCGTAATTCGCACTTCAAAATCACTAACGCCCGGTGGGACTTCATCAATGGCACCCAGCCGGGTACGATTTTGAAAGACGGGATTATGATTGGCATCGTAGATTCGACCAAAAATGTCAGCGTTGATCACGGGTTTACCTGACTTGTTGATGGCTTTGCCAGTGATGATGTAGCAATCGGCGGCTTGGATGGAACCGGGTGTGACCAATCCTTCGGAAAACTTGGAGGAACATTCGTGGTAAGACAGATCAGATAGTTCTACCTGAACGAAAGCAAACGCAGCAGGGGCAATGACCATACTGATGAGCCAAAACAGACAAGCAACTGTAATGGTAGTGAACCAACCTGGAATTCGCATAAACTATAGTAATAATTATCTTAACTGAATCATTCCATTCCTCAGCATAGCGCGAATCCATCCGCAAACTGTCCTTAATTAGGGGCTGCTGATTAAGCCTGTTATGAACCCAGCCGAGATTGAAGCCGTCTTGCAACTCGCCTTTATCCAATGCGAAGCGGTTTTATGTCCCCTGACAGACTCGCAGAAACAAATTTTACGGCAGGTGCTGATAGAAGCGGTTAGGGGTCAATCCTTACAGTCTTCGGCTATAGGGAATCAGACAATGGCTAATCCTCTGGATGAACTGACTCCAGATGAGCGATCGCGCTTTTTGCAGTTTGTCACGGAACAAGAACGGACTGGCTATTCCTGGAAAATCCAACTCCTCAACGACTGGCTGCATAATCGCGAGTCTTCATCTGTCCAGTTTATTCGCGATCGCTATGGATTCCAATGGCTAAATCGGGTCAAGCGCGTGCATCTGGCACAGTATTTAGACGCACAGAACCCCACAGAATGGTTAAAGTTAAAAATCGGCGATCGCATTGAAGTGTCTAATGGACTCTGGGAATGGGTGCAAGACAATGGACCGTGTAGTCGGGAGTGGTTTCCTTGTACAGTGGTGCAGATTTCTCAGGGTATAGAGGGTGATGGTTCGGGATGGAACTGCGTCGTGCGCTTCGATAATGGCATGGAATATGAGATTCAAGGGATTTATGAGTGGAATCGCTATAACTGGCGTTGGATTAACTGATTTAGCGTATTTGTCCAAAACAGAAAAATCATTTTGAGTGCGTATCGAGGGGTTCAATTCTTCCCTACACCCCACACCCTACACCCTACACCCTGCCTATTTTTCACGTAGCTTATCGCCCCTGAATGGTTTCTGGAATATCATCAAATGCTGCTGGGGTAAGAACTCTTTAGTTTCCAGCCACTGTAACCCCACCGCATTCATTTCTTTACGTGCTTGTCTCTGAGTCATTTTATGCAGCCCTTTAATCGGAATTAAGGGATTCTCCCGGCGATATTCCACCAGTACAACTCGTCCACCCGGTTTTAGCGATCGCACAATTCCACTCATCATTTCTCTAGGATAGGCAAATTCATGATAAGCATCGACCATCAAGGCTAAGTCAACGGTTTCTTGCGGTAAATTGGGGTCAGTGGTACTTCCCAAGATTGGCTCAACATTGGTCACATTGTTCTCGGTTTTCAGGAATTCGATCATATCCAGCATCTCCGGCTGAATATCCACCGCCAGCACCCTACCCTGAGAGACGAGGGGACTGATCCGAAAACTAAAATAACCTGTACCTGCACCAATATCTGCCACAATATCCGTGGGTTTTAGGTTCAAGGCTTCAATCACCTGCTGTGGCTGTTCTTTCGTCTGACGGCTAGGTCGTTCTAACCAAAGGGCTTCGGTGTGTCCCATAACTTTGGCAATCTCTCGACCCATATAAAATTTACCAATCCCATCAGCGCTGTGAACCAGTCGATAATGATAGATACTGTCCGATTCGGCGGCGACTGTGGGTAAGGTAATTCTCCACCCACTGAGGATTAGTCCGAATAGGAGAACACTGGCAATAATAATAATCTTGAACCTAGACAAGCGATAAGTATTCATCGGTAACGACTGTCATTGGGCGATCGCAAAAAGAACGGTAAGAATTAATCTAGATGCTCAGTGGCTCTTTGGCAGTATGGAATTAAAGCATCCCAACCTGATTGTAATGACACAACCAACATTCAACCAAACTGAGATACCCCAACGCCGTCACGCTGACCCGCCAGCACTGTGGAAAACCGTTATTCTAAGTTCTGTAGCGATTCATTTAGTTGGCTTGGGGTTGCTGCGTCTGGCGCTATTGGGACGCTTTCAGGATTGGCGGTTGAGTCAACGACTGATTCCGGTTGAGATGATTGCGATCGCCTCAAATGCTACCATGCCAACTCCAGCGACTCAACCTCCACCTTCTCCAGTATCCCCAAAAACGCCAGCGAAGAGTTCTGAGAGTCAACAAGAATCAGCACCACAGACAAATCGCCCGACTCAGGCGATCGCAAACAATACTCAGGAGACCCCAAACCCTTCACCTACAACGGTTTCCTCGCCCAACTCACCGAACCCAACCCCGAACCCATCGCCAGCATCCACCACCTCTGAAGGGATGGGAGAAACGCTGTCTCCGCAGCCATCAGAGGAACCTCCAAACCCGACTACGCCTAGTCCGTCTCCTATCCCATCGCCAGAGGAACCAACAGAACCCAAGTCACCGGAAAATCAGTCGGGTGGGGGTTTCATTGCTTCTATTAATGGACTCAGGATTGTGAGTAGCGGGGGTGGTTCTATTATCGATCCGCAACGCAATCCGGGCGATCGACTTGCTGAAATCCAGGAAGAGAGTCAACCCCTCTCGGTGGATGAACTCACGTCCTTCGAGATGACTCTGGATCAACCTGTGGTTCTCAAGGTTATCGTTTTGATCAATGATAGGGGCAAAGCTAAGGTTATAAACGCTGAGGTTATACCGGATAAGACCCAAGTGCAACAAGGAACGCTAAGTCCAGCACAAGCGACGAAACTCGCCAACCAGATTATTGCCGATTGGCGGTTTTCTCCAACTTATATGGCAGGTAAGCCTGTGTACGGATCATACTCCCTGACCCTGGAAATTAATCCCCAGGGGAATTAAGCCGATAATTTTGGTAGAAACTTGCCAAACTTGTGCGATCGTGGTTTATACTAGAAAAGTTATGAGCGCATGCGGGCATAGTTTAGTGGTAAAACCTCAGCCTTCCAAGCTGATGATGCGAGTTCGATTCTCGCTGCCCGCTTCTTATATTCTTCATTAAAGAGCTATTTGTCGCCAGCTTAAGCAATTATTGTCTTGGCACAATCCAAGTGTAGCAAGGATTTCAGACATGACACTAAATGTTTAAGGGGTGACATTTAACTGTTTAATGGACAATAACCAGTGAATTGCAGACCCTCAAGCGCTACTTATAGTCTGTAGACTCTTAGTCATCACCACCCGATTATTAGCGTCAGCAATCCTTAGCAGAGGTAATGATGACACTTCGCGAAAAGTTTGGTGCTGCTGTGAGGGCTAGACCCGCATTTCTCACACAAAGAGCGATCGCAAACTCTAAAAGCCTTGGCAGA
>CAKZMA010000457.1 GCA_937127375.1 uncultured Coleofasciculus sp.
CACCCTTGCCGGGGGCAACCATTGCCTGTGCCGTCGCTCTGAGTTCTTGTGCGTAGGTACTCATTGTGAATCCTCTATTAAGTTTTTTTGCTATCTATTCATCAATGATGCAAGTTAATGCGTTTATTTGCAACAAGTAATCGGAAATTGGGCAGATTTTTCTTCGGGACTAGGACATATCAGCGATATGTTCGTCTTATTAGCCTATGTCTATCAACATTTTTCTCAAGAAATATTTATAACTCAGATGGAAACTTAAAGGAATTTGTTCGCAGCTAGTTCTCGCGAACTACTTTCGGTATATAGTTTTCTACTCCCTTGACAACTAGCGTACCAGCTTAACTTGTCACCAATGACCCTGATTTGGTATCAGAAGCTGGTAAGGGTGGATTGATTGGTTTACAGACGTGACAAGTCCTTGCCCTCTTCAGCTATCCGCGTCAAAATGAAGAAAAGTAAAAATGCTTATCATTTCGATACATTCTCTGAAAATGGCGCAAGAACAGGCATACAATCAAACCTTTGACTACGATCTGGTCATCGTTGGCGGCGGTATTGTCGGCGCAACCTTCGCCTGTGCGTTGAAAAAGTCCGGGTTGCGGATCGGATTAATTGAGGCAAAACCTCAGTCAGTCGCCGTAGCCAGACGGCAAGCTTACGCCCTATCGCTGCTTTCTGGGCGCATTTTCCAAGGAATTGGGGTTTGGCAGAAAATTCAGCCGCAAATTGCCACCTATCGGCAAATTCGCCTCTCTGATGGCGATTATCCCCAATTTGTGCAATTTTATCCCGGCGATTTAGGTACTCAGGATTTGGGGTATGTGGGTGAACATCGTCCTCTGCTTACGTCGCTGTATGAGTTTTTGACAGATTGTCCGACTGTAAGCTGGTTGTCTCCAGCAGAAGTGGTGGATGTGGAGTATCAAGCCTCTGGGGTAGAGGTTACGGTAAACGTGGATGGAAACCCTCAGACTTTGCGATCGCGCTTAGTTGTCGCCGCTGATGGTTCGCGATCGCGCATTCGTACAGCCGCAGGAATCGGGACAAAAGGCTGGAACTATTGGCAATCCTGCGTCACCGCCCGCATCAAAACTGAGAAATCCCATAACGATACCGCCTTTGAACGCTTCTGGGAGAGTGGTCCGATGGGGGTACTTCCCCTCGCCGAAAATCGCTGTCAGGTGGTTTGGACAGCCCCTCACGCCGAAGCCCACCAGTTAAAAAACTTAGATGAAAAGGAATTCCTCGAACTCCTAGAATACCGTACCGGGGGGCTTTTAGGGCATTTAGAACTCGATAGCGATCGCATCCTCTTTCCCGTACAGTTAATGCAAAGCGATCGCTACACTCAACACCGCCTCGCCCTGATTGGCGACGCCGCCCATTGTTGTCATCCTGTGGGTGGACAAGGACTAAATATGGGCATCCGAGACGCCGCCGCCCTTGCCCAAGTCATCCAAGACGCCCATCAACAAGGGGAAGATATCGGAGACGAACGGATACTCAAACGCTACGAACGGTGGCGCAAACACGAAAATCTTGTCATTTTAGGCTTTACTGATTTCCTAGATCGAATATTTTCTAATAACTGGTTGCCCATCGTTACCTTACGTCGTCTAGGATTATGGATGTTGCGTTATCTGTATCCAGTTAGATGTTATGCTTTGCAATTAATGACAGGTTTCAAAGGACGTACTCCTCAAGTCGCTCAACTTAATCGAATGACACTGACTTAAGCAGAATGTCACTGACTTAAGGCTGGTGGGCAATGCCCACCCTACGATAGATATAGCGCTACGCGCTAGGCTTTTTTGCAATAGGTAATAGGCAATAGTGAAGAAAAACACTTACTCATCAAGGGATTGAGCGATTTTAATTTTTCTTCATTTGTCCTAACCTTAGAGCGTAATGCTATAAAGGGTTTTGGCGGTCGCCAAATGCTTATTTCAGTGCTATTCGACTTAAGCAGAATATCGCTAACTTGGTAAGTCTTTGAACCCGTTTTAACGGGTTTCAGCTTTGAGCCAGAACTTTGGTTCTAGGCTTACTTTTATCGTTGAGCCTCAGGAGCAATAAGTATACGTAAAAGATTTTCCAAGTCATTCAAATCGCCAACAATACGTCGGACGGGTGGGGGCCAAACTCGCAGCAGTGTGGGAGTCGCTGAAATTTGATTAGCTTCTGCTTGTTCAGGATGCTTAAATACATCAATTACTTTTAGAGTATAAGGATCTTGTAGGGATTGTTCGAGTAACTGATGCAGTTTTTTCAGGATATGTTCAGTTGAGCCACTGTGTCCCGATACAAATAAGCGCAGGACATAACTAGGAGTAGTTAAGGGTGTAGAGTTAGCCTGACTCGGATTCGATTCCCTATCTGAGTTCGGGGAGTCTAGAGGAGCAATTTCTGTAGACGATGGGTGGGACGATTCTCGCCACTGTGTTTGTTGAATCGTCCAACGTTCTGGAAAAGACCAAGTATAACTCTGGGGAGATTGAATCAGACTTGAATCGTGATCATGCCTAAAATTAGCATCAGACAACTGTTCCATACATTGATCCGGGCGATCGCAACGGATGATCAAATCATGATCCTGCCACAATTGGGGAAAGCGATCGCGATACGTTTCCAAAACCATGGGATCACAAGACTCTTCCCGCCAAGGGGTGACTTGCCACAGCAGATTTCTAACGCCAAACACCGCATTCAGCAAAGCCTGATGGTGTTGAATCGGCGGATAAAGTTCTGCTGACGTTCGCATCTGTTGGGTATAAGGATCGAGCCAACGATCAATTGTGCCAGTATATCCCGGCACTAAAAAATGGGGTGGTTCCGGTAATCCGAGAATTTCTTGTAAACTCGCACACAGATGCAAATGCCAATGCTCTTGTTTACTAGGGTCAACGCTATAAATTAAATCTCCCCCTGGTGTAAATAGGGCAATACCCTTAAATAACTGAGGAAACGAGCGTTGAGTCTCGTTCATTGCTGATTGTTGATTGCTGATTGTTGATTGTCACCAATTAGATTTTTGTCTGGTAAATCAAGGCGGCAGATCACAAGATAAGATTTTCTTTTCTGCCACCTCTTTGTCCTAACATAAGACGTAGCTTGCTTCTTTTCGGGAAGCGAGTATGACAAATGACAAATGACAATTAAATACGACCCCGTAACATCATCGCCATTTCATTTTGAGTCGGCGACTGTTCTAGGGCAGTTTCTTCAGTGATACGTCCTTCCTGATAAAGGTTAAACAAGGACTTATTCATCGTCATCATGCCGTCAAATTCATTAGCCGCCATCAGTTCGTGAACTTCCTCATATTCACCCTTGCGGATATAGTCTCGAATCGCTTCTGTATTAATCAGAATGTCGTGGAATGCAGCACGTTTCCCATCAGTGGTGCGACATAACCCTTGGGCAATGATTGCCACCATTGATTCAGCAAAAGCGACACGGATGGCGTGTTGTTCTTCTGGATTATAAAGATTGAGAATCCGTTCAATGGTTTTCACCGCACTGTTCGTGTGCAGCGTTCCCATAACCAAGTGACCCGTTTGAGCGGCTTTCAGCGCTGTGTTAACGGTTCCCCTATCCCGCATTTCCCCAACCAGAATCACATCCGGATCTTCCCGCAAGGAGGCTTTTAACGCATTGTCAAACTGGAGAGTATGAGCGCCGACTTCCCGCTGCTTAATTAGGGCTTTTTGGCTTTTATGAACAAATTCAATCGGGTCTTCAATCGTAATGATATGCTTCGGCATCTCCTTGTTCATGTAGTCAATCATTGCCGCTAGTGTCGTTGACTTACCTGAACCGGTTGGACCCGTGACTAAAATAAGACCCTTGTGGTAATTACAGACATCCCTGAGGATTGGAGGGAGTCGCAACTGTTCCATTGTCAAAATCTTGAGTGGAATCAAGCGCATGACTATGGCTGGTCCATTCAAAGAGTCGAAGATATTAATTCGCACCCGGGCAAAGTCATACTGGGCTGCACCATCAAATTCCAGTTCGTTTTGGAAGCGGCGAATTTCTTCATCGGTGAGAATTTCCCGCAACCAACACATAAACGTGGGTTTATCAGTTACAGGATGTTCTGTCCGTTCCATTTCCCCTCGGTTCCGCATTCGAGGAACTTCACCGACACCGACGTGAACATCAGAAAATCCTTTGTCATAAGCTTCCCGGATAAGTTGGTTTAATGTTGGTTGTCCGGGAGCAAGTCCCGCACCTGGCGCTGGAGTCCGGGATTTAACGCCTGATGAAGCTTGACGAGAACTCGGTGCTGTTTTAACTGCAGTAGGATCTGATGCTGATTGACCCGCTTTAGGCGGCATCGGCATTGTTTTAGAGGGCATCGCTTGGGTTGCCCCTGGCGGCGCTTTCCGAGATGCTCCTCCCCTAGGCGGTGGCGGTGGGGCTGGAGGAACGCGGGGTGGAGGGGGTGGCGCACTCGGAGGTCGTTTGGGATCGGTCATGATGGTTGAACTATCACTTAAGTTAGATTTTCTATACTGGTGCTTCCAGAATTCCCAAGCTTTAGGGATTAAATATTATTCACTTCACACTTATCCCCCACTATAAAACCATATTCGGTAGTTCGTCATTTGTTTATGTCATTCGTCATTCGTTTACCCTCCGTTATCGCAGCCTTAGAAGGAGTGGGCTGTTACGGAATGATTTCTTTGACGCTAAATCGCCTGAAAGCGCGGGGAACCTTCACCTTGCCATTGTTGTAACTGCGATAATTGTTTCATCGGACTTGAGTTTGACCAAGCGATCGCCACATCCATCTTTGCCGGACAACTTTACAGATTTTAACGATACATTCATGACTCGATTGTCACTGGTTAGTAATACAGCCGTCTCTGTTTGAGAGGCATTGATGACTCCCATTAATCGATCCGCTGAGGTTTTAAACTGAAGCGCTTGAGTGCCAAGATCACCGCGTTTGATGCGCCGGACTACATTGAGTCCTAGGCGTTTGCCATAGCCTTGCTCGGATACCAGTAACAGATTCTCGTTGGGCGCGATCGCGACACATCCGACTAATTGCTCCCGACGCCGCAGTCGCAACGCTTGATTGCCTTGGGCTGTACGCCCCATAATCGGTAAATTTTGGTCGTTAATTTCAAAGCGTAATAAGCGCCCGTTACTGGTAGCGATAATCAGATCATCAGTGGATTGAGCCAGGGTAACATACGCCAGCACATCCTCCTCTTTGAGTTTAACCGTGGTTAAACCCCGTGCCGTTAGGTTGAGTAACTCTGTCGCAGGTAGACGCTTCACTCGCCCCTGTTGGGTGAGCAAAATCAAGCTGAGAGACTCAGTGAGTTCTTGGGGTCGAAAATGGGCGATAACGGTTTCAGATTGAGCCGCATCAGGGAGGAGACGAGTTACAGGGATGCCTTGCTTTCGCCCTGCGGCTGGCGGGATATCTTGCACTTTCAAGGGGTAGGCTTTGCCTCCACTGGTAAGGGTGGCAAATTCTGACGCCGTGGTGGTTTGCTGGGTCTGAACCACAAAATCATTCCCATCTTTGATCGAGGGTTTAGATTTGGGATCAGGGGCAGAACGCAGGCGTTGTACGTGTCCTTGATAGGTAAATTCCAGAACCGTTTGTTCAGCTTCCGTTTCGATCAGATTAGGCGATGGGGATTTCGAGGCAGAGGCTTTCGGGTTGTCTGAGGTTTTGGTTTTCTTGGGGGTTTGTTTTTCCGATTTTGGCTGTTTTGGTTCTTTGAGAGATTGCGCTGACCGGATCTTGGTGCGACGCGGATCAGCGTATTTACGTTTGAGCGATCGCAACTCTTTTTTCAGGGTTTTGAGGAGTTCATGTCGGCTACTGAGTAATTCCTGGAGGGTTTCAATGCGGGTGGTGAGTTCCTCAAATTCGGTTTGGAGTTTTTGCCGTTCTAACCCCGTGAGGCGGCGCATCGGCATGGCGAGGATGGCATCAGCTTGACTCTCACTCAGGTTTAATTGGTCTTGAAACCGAGTCTTGGCGGTTGTACCATCAGGTGCATGGGTGAGGATTTCAATCACGCGAGTGAGTTGATTTAAGCAAACCAATAATCCTTCCACCAGATGACGCCGTTGTCGTTTCTGGTCAAGTTCATAGGTATATTGACGGGTCAGGGTTTGTTCCCGGAACCGTAAGAATTCTTCCAGACATTGCCGTAGGGGTAGCTGGCGGGGCTGTCCGTTGACTAATGCCAACATAATCGCGCCAAAGTTACTTTGTAGGGGAGTTTGTTTGTAGAGGTGTTTGAGAACATCTCTGGGATGAGCATCCCGTTTAAGTTCCACAACCACCCGCATCCCCTGGCGATCGCTCTCATCGCGCAAATCAGAAATTCCCTCTAAGCGTCCATGATTGACCAGATCGGCAATTTTTTCAATCCAAGCCGCTTTATTCACTTGATAGGGTAACTCTGTGACAATGAGTGCCGTGCGGCGATGACGGCGAGTGCGACCGACTTGAATCTCTTCCACCTTGGCAATTCCCCGCACCGGAATAATGCCGCGTCCACTGCGATAGGCATCCCGAATTCCCGACGTATCGATAATTTCACCCCCCGTGGGAAAATCGGGTCCGGGAATTAATTTCCACAATTTTTCATCCGCCAGATCCGGGCGATCAATCAAGGCGATTAACCCATTCACAATTTCGCCCAGATTATGAGGCGGAATATTCGTTGCCATGCCAACCGCGATGCCAGAGCAACCATTGAGCAGTAAAATGGGTAGTTGAGCGGGTAAAACCACAGGCTCTTGTTGAGAGCCGTCGAAATTATCGATAAAATCAACGGTTGCCTCGCCAATTTCTGATAGGAGGGCTTCATGACTAATGGGAGACAGCCGCGTCTCTGTGTAACGCATGGCAGCCGGTGGGTCGTTATCCACCGACCCAAAATTGCCATGACCCGCCAATAGTGGATAGCGAGTGGAAAAGTCTTGGACCAAGCGCACCATAGCATCGTATACAGCTTGATCCCCATGGGGATGATATTTCCCCAAAACATCACCCACTACGCGAGCGCACTTGCGGTAGGGTCTATCGGGGGTTAAACCCAATTCGTACATGGCATACAAGATACGCCGATGCACGGGCTTTAAACCGTCGCAAACGTCTGGCAGGGCACGCCCAACGATGACACTCATGGCATATTCAAGATATGACTGTTGCATCTCTGCATGGAGGGGCGTGGGAATAACTTGACCAGTCGCCAGCAGATTCAACTGTTTTGCCATGAGTTCTGTTTCCTAATTTCTAACCACAACGAGATGAAAATTTGATTTTTTTTGTGGCAACATTGCCCAGTCCCTGTCAGACTGATGATCAAACCGCACTTTTGTTGAAAAGACGACTTTCTTGATGCAACGCCCATGAAAACCGTTCTGATTGTAGAAGACGATCCCATTAATCTTCGCGTTTTTTCCAAAATTCTCACGAAGCGGGGTGGCTTGAATGTCAAGGGAACCGAAGATGTAGAGGAGGTCATGAAAATTGCCCAGGCGGGAGATGCAGATATTATCTTGATGGATGTTTCCCTGGCTCACAGTGTTTACCAGGGTAAGCCAGTTGATGGCATCAAGATTACCCAAATGCTGAAAGCGGACGATCAAACCAGCCATCTGCCCATTATATTAGTCACGGCTCATGCTATGGAAGGCGATCGCGAAACCTTCCTTAAGCAAAGTGGTGCTGATGGTTATATCTCTAAACCTGTTGTTGATCATCAACAGTTTGTCGATCAAATCCTGGCACTTTTGCCCAAAGATGATTAGGCAAACCTGAGTAAGAGCAACACCTGGAGATAACCCTTGTTGGTATAGAACGATTCATCCTCGGAAACTGGGTGCTGACATTGCCGAACCCCTAGAGTCTTGCTAAAGTACACCTGTACTGTACCACAACCGTTTCGGCAAAATATAGAGGATGAAAAACGTCAGAAAGCTTGCGGTTACTTTTGCTTATACATCCCCTGATACCATACCTTAGCAGCGTAGAGACGCGCCATGGCGCGTCTGGAAACACTCAAATTTTGATTCAAGGGGTAACGTCCACTTGTACAGGAACATTGTTACCGGGGGCAATGGTTGCCTGAATTCTGGGGTTTGCCAAGAATTTTTGAGTATCAGAGATCAGACGTTCCCCCCAAAGATTTTCCTTAAGGAAATCTAAATCAGCATAACGCTCATCTGAGCGGAGGGCAGTTTCTCCTAGGGTAAGCCCTCTGTCTTGCTCCCCTTGACTATAAAGTGCTACGGCTACAGCCAGCTTCGGTTCAGCCGCTTCTGGATCAATCGCGATCGCATCTTGCCATTTGTCAATCGCGCCAGCCACATCCCCCTGTTCATACTTGACTAACCCAATATTGTTGATCGCGGGCCACACGGGCCACGTATCGCTCGGTTCCTGATCGGCAGCTTTTTCATAAGCTGCGATCGCCATTGGATACTGATCCAGCATATAGTAGGCGTTGCCTAGATCAAAGAGCGCTTCGGGAACCTCAGGTTCTATCTTCAAGCCAGCTTCTAAACTAGACACAGCTTTTCGATATTCCTCTTTCTGAAAATAGGTATTGCCTAAGGAGAAGAGAACACCAGCCTCTTCAGGTTTTAAGGATTGAGCCTTAGAGAGTGCCTCAATTCCCTCGTCGAATTGTTGGTTTTGGACATACAAGGTTCCCAAAATAAACCAAGTTTCAAAACTGTTGGGGGCAAGCTGAGTAGCGAGTTTAGCTCTAGATAAGGCAAGATCGTATTGCTGAAAACGGGTCAGCTGAACAGCATCCTGCGCCAGATTCAAGCCTTGTTGCTCCAATTCCTCAGCATCGAGCTGTAGGGTATAGGGAAGCAGGGCTTGTCCAGAAACAGGAGCAGGCTTGGTTAGGAAAGCAAGTAGAACAAAAATGGGCAATAACAGGATACGCTTGAACACGGCGAAGTCTCAAACCACAATAAGGAATCTTTCGCTACGTTAACATTCTTGCTGGCGTTCTCGTGCAGGCTACACAGATCTCCGACAACTTCTACGAAGTCGGGGATCTTGCTGGAGTAGGTTGTACTTCATCAACCACCAAATTTGCTGTAATGTAAGCGTCTGGCTCACTAACTTGATGAAGATTTGATTTTTTTTGTGGCAACATTGCCCAGTCCCTGTCAGACTGATGATCAAAGCGCACTTTTTTTCAAAAGACAA
>CAKZMA010000458.1 GCA_937127375.1 uncultured Coleofasciculus sp.
AGATTTCCAAATTTACAATGGTTTTACCCGATTAGATAACCTCCCCGAAAGAGAAGATTACAAGCTCATATTCCCTGATCTTGATCGAGAGGCTTGGGAATAAATTATAAAAAATCACGGTTGAGAAGGTTTTTAATGCTGTTCGCTTAACTAATCCCCTAGAAGTGCGGCGATGACGTTAGGTAAATTGTAAAATAAGACCGCTTTGAAACCATTAGACGACTCGTTGCTCGTCTGAACCACTTTGCTTGGTTGAAATGAGGTTTTGTTAATAGTTGGTATGATATGCTGTCCTGCAAACCAGAGTTTTAGCGCTAATGAATCTAAGATATTTTCTTCTTTACTATCATCCTTTAGTTTCTTGCTTTGTGTATCAATTAGTCCCTCCGTAATCTGCCGATGTACAATCGACATAAATGGATACGATAGAAGTAACCGTATACGATCTTGAAACTCAGCAGTGTTTGATACCTGATTTAATACCTGAGCATCTTGTAAAGCTACATCCCAACACAAAGTCCGCACTCCCATGTAAGCAGCTATATCGAGGGAACCGCTCATGCCTCCAATAATGCCGACAACATTCTCCAGTTGAGCAACTTCACTCCATAAGTATGCTGTGTGCCGCAGATCCACTTCTTTTGGCATATAAGAACTTTCATCTTCATGGCTATAGATATCAAGCCAGATAGAGGTGACATCCGAATCAATCTGCCATGGTAGTTCCTTTGGTCCACCAACACGGATTAATCGAAGATTATATTCTTTGGCAAATTTATCTATCTGCTTATAAATCCCTGGAGTTACATCATGTTCAGGATGATACCCGCCCAATCGCATATTCAGAAGTACACAAGGTGAACCTTCTAATACTTTGATTTTTTCCTGAATTTTCTTAACTTCATTGGAGACAAGGTTTTTCGTGAAAGAAAAAACTAATTTCTTACAAACAGAATTTATGCCCCATTTCTCAACCGCGTGCATTAACACTGAAGTTGCAGCAAATGTCATGCCATAGGGAGGATCGCCATAGCATTTCTCAGTTACAATACTCCTACCTTTGGCATAGGCTATCGAACCACTCTGAGGGGATTTTTCAAGGATTCCAGTAATGACTCGGCTCTGGTCAATTCCACAGTCAGCATAGAAATCTAAAAATTGGTTTGACTTTAACACATATTTAGACTTAATCTGCTCCAATTTTTTTGAAGGATTGACTACCTGATTCAAGTTATTAAATAGTGCTTCTGCTGCATTAATTTGGAACTGCTTTGTACTAGACTTGATTTGTTCAATTGCCTCCACTGAGACTTTGGTTATGGGTTGCCTTAGCAGGAATTTTATCCATTCATTCTCACATCGTCTGCGAATCTTCCACTTAACCATTTGTTCGTCACCAATAAACAGACGGCGAGGTGATTTACAAATATTCTCTAATAGAGCAAGCTCCAGTTCCTGAGGATTAGCCGGGGTATTAAGGTTCAGCGAATACTGTGAATGTAGATGGTTTAGAAGCTGACCAACCAGTGTCTCTATGATTGGTTTCGCTAGTGGCACTAATTGGACTTTTAGGTTTTCCAGCGCAAAGCTCTGCAATTCAGTTAATTCCTGACCTGGTACAGTTGACATGGGTTGTACTGAGTATTGAATTTCCAACACCAAAGGCTTATATTGTTTAGTAAGTGGAGCGTACTCATCAACATAATTTTGGAAACTTTCCCAGCTAAGGCTGTGGCTTGCTTCTACTTGAAACGAAAGTGGACTATTTAAGTTATTTTTACCGGATTCTTTACTGAACTGTAAGACTTGCGTATTGTCAGCGACCCAAGCATCGATCCAGAAC
>CAKZMA010000459.1 GCA_937127375.1 uncultured Coleofasciculus sp.
TGAGGTGGGTCAATTCATTTTATCCCTAAACCCGCCCCTACATCTAGGTTGGGATTAGGGCGGGTTTTGTTGTGCAGTTTGAGGTTGGTCAATTCATGTTATCCCTAAACCCGCCCCTACATCTGACTCCCAGACGTGCCATGGCACGTCTCTACATGGTTCCCCCATCCATTACTGCCCTAACGCCCTAGTGTTTCCCTCGCCTTCTCACGCAGGCTGGCAGCTTTTTCATGATCGGGTTCGAGTTGCAGGGCTTTATCCAGAGAAGGAATCGCTTCCGTGGTGCGCCCTAACGCCATCAGCGCCTCACCGCGAGTTGCCCAAGCATCGGCGGAGTTCCGATCCAGTTCAATCGCTTTGTCTAACGCTTGAACCGCCTCAGCGGAACGCCCCACCCCTTGCAGTGCTATGCCATAGCGAATCCACCCTCTGGCAAAATCGGGATAGTATTCAGTTACCCGTTCATAAAGTCGCAGGGCGTCTATGATCTGGTTTTGTTGCCGTAGGGCATCGGCTTTGCTGACTAAGGCTTCGGCATAATCGGATTGGTAGGCGAGGGCGTCATTACAGGCGACGAGGGCTTGTTCGGGTTGTCCTAATTGATTGAGACTGTAGCAACGTCCCCAATAGGCAGGGGCTAAGTCGGATTGGAGTTCGATCGCCTGATTATAAACTAGGATCGCTTTCTCGTATTCTCCGGCTTGTCTTAAGTCTTCGGCTTCGGCGAGCAAGGATTCAGCCGTGGGTTCGGGGGTTGGCGAGGGAGTGGGAGTGGGGGTGGGAGTTGGACTTGGGCTTTCAGCGGGGACATCCTCAATTTGAGACTGATGATTCAATTGAGAGGGGAGTAGAATCAGGGTGATGGCAACCGTAGAACTAACCGCGATCGCAATCACAGCAATAGTCCAAGGCTGCATCAACCATTGCCGAAATCCGTGGGGTCTAGCGGCGGTTGACACCGTTGCGGTGGGTTCAAAGTCCTGAGGTTGACTTAGCGATACGGTAGCATCAGTCTGAGCCGGGGTGGGCTGAGAGGTTTGGGTGCGTCCGGTGTCTTGGGTTTGACTAGAACTAGAAGATGATTCGCTATTCGACTCCTCGACTTCAATCAGCGTCGATTCCGTTGGTGTCGCCTCCCACGCCTGAGTCTCGGCGGAATCAGTGGCTAAATTTTGACTCTCCTGATCCGTCGGCGCTTGGGGATCAACTAGAGGCGGCAATTCACATTCAGGGGCTAACGGTTGGGGGGGTGATGCCGACTCCAATAATGGCGCGGGTAAACTCTGGAATGCTAACAGGGTTTCTTCTGCTGTCGAGTAGCGATCGCGAAAATCATAGCGCACCATCTTATCCAAAATTTCCCCAAATTCTGGACTAATCTGCTTGGCATATTTGCGCCAGTTGAGTTCACCCGTATCGGAGTCTTCTTTTATATGTTTGGGGTGAATTCCCGTTAATAACTGAATCCCAATAATCCCCACCGCATAAACATCACTACTATAGCGAGGTTTTCCTGCCAGTTGTTCATTGGGCATATATCCCTTAGTGCCGATAGAAATGGTCACATTGGTCAGCGCCGTTTCCTGATTCAGCGACTCACATCTAACCTGTTTCACCGCACCAAAATCAATCAGCACAATTCTGCCATCAGCGGCGCGGCGAATCAAATTGGCTGGCTTGATATCCCGGTGGATCACATTCTGTTGATGGACAAATGCTAGTACCTGCAACATATCTTGCAGGAGGGATAGCACTTTTTCCTGTGACCACGTCAGATGAGAGTCTATCTCTTTACTTAAGGGTTGTCCTTGAATATATTCCTGAGCCAGATAAAATTCGTGATTTTCCTCAAAATGAGCCAAAAGCCGGGGAATCTGCTCATGATTACCCAGTCGATAGAGGACTTGCGC
This sequence comes from uncultured Coleofasciculus sp., assembly GCA_937127375.1. Classification (GTDB taxonomy): domain Bacteria; phylum Cyanobacteriota; class Cyanobacteriia; order Cyanobacteriales; family Coleofasciculaceae; genus Coleofasciculus. The sequence goes on from CAKZMA010000459.1 coordinate 1,911, forward strand.
TTCCGTTTGGAACAGGCGTCTCGCCGTTTGCAGCCCCTCCTCATCATCATCGCTCACTTGAGGTTTTAATTTTTTAACGACGCATTGGGGATGACCGGGCAAATGCATATCCCGCGCCAAGAAGGTTTGACCAAACCCTCCGACCCCTAGCTTGTCGATAACGTGATAGCGTCCGCCTAGAGGTTTATTGTCCCAAGCGTCTTGAGAACCCGACACCATCGTTTTTGTCAGCGCCCCTGTTGAATTTTTCTTCATCACTAGACACGTCCAGAAATTACACGTCAACCCACGATTCAAAGGGTCTTTGACTAATTTTCAGACAAGTCTAATTAACCATTGCATTGAAAACAGCACCCCACTAACTTGTCTTATTCTTTATCTGACAATCGAACCTGAGTTCATTGTTTATTTTTTCCAAGATAGTCGCTAATTCACCGACAGGAAGTTTACCGACGAATCAGCTATTCTTGTTTATTTGCAAAAATAACCTTGACCGATAACTGTCGTTCGATCAGTTTGAGGTCTTTTAACTCTGGCTTACCCGACACGTTTCTGGAAACACTGCACGTTAGAGTCTGCTTACCTGACTCCGGGGAGCCAGATGCCTACCATGTTAATTATAGAGGCGATACTCACTCTCTAACAAAAAAGCGCTTAACATCAGGACATTCAAGCGTAAATTTACCAACGGCGCAAACAAGCTGAACCGCTGATGACCAAAGACTTTTGTCTGTTTTGTCTAGTCATCAACGCTGAGGTGTAATTGAATTATTTGCTCTACTGTTTACATTTGGGGCATCATTTTTATCTATGGCACGGAAAAATCAGCTAATCAACCGTCGCCGCTTTCTGGTTACCTCAGCCTTAACCAGTAGCGGATTGATCACGGCTAACCTATTATCGAAATCAGGATTAGCCCAG
>CAKZMA010000460.1 GCA_937127375.1 uncultured Coleofasciculus sp.
TAGAGCTGATTCGAGCTGTATTGATCCCCCTCCCGCCTTAATCATCCTGGGACTCGAATCCGTGGAAGCGCTGGATGATTTACTCACCTCCACCAACCAAGTACGGGATGAATTTCGCAAACGCTTACCCTTCCCCCTAGTCTTATGGGTGAATGACGAAGTATTGCACAAACTCGTCCGCTCTGCTCCTGATTTTAGCAGTTGGGCGGCGACTCCAATTAAGTTTGAAATTGCTACCGATGAACTCCTCGATTTGCTGCAACAAAAAGCAGACTCTCTATTTAAAACTGTACTAAAAGGAACTCCGGGACGATATGCGCCGTGGCGTATCTGTACCCACCATGCCAATCTCAATTTAGCCACAGGATGTCGCTCCCGCGCCGAACTTGACTGCGCCCTCCATGACTTAGAACAGCGCCAAGAAACGATTACCCCGGAACTAGAAGCCAGTCTGCAATTTGTTTTAGGGCAATATGATTATGCCCATGATTATATCGATGCCGCCGTTATCCGTTATCAAAAAAGCCTTTGGTATTGGCGCGTTACCAATAACTTAGAACGTCAAGGCGTTCTCCTATTTCATTTAGGCTTATGTTATTGCCGGAATGCAGACTTGCATCGGGCGCAACGACACCGCAACTGGGAAGAAGCTTGGCCCTATCTCCAGCAAGCGGTTGAGGCGTTTGAACGGGCGGAACGTCCGGATTTAGTGGCGCAGTTTATTACCCAACAGGCGGAAGTGTTGCAACATTTGGAAGGCTGGGACTCCCTCCAACACGTCGCCCAACAGTGCTTACGAGTCCATCAACACTATGGTTCCCCCGTGCAACTGGCGCAAGATTACGGCTTTTTAGCCGAAGTCGCCCTCGTGAAACGGCGCTGGAATGATGCCAATCACTGGGCGCGACAAGCTCTCTCTCGCTTAGACTCTATCTCCGATTCTCTCTCAGACTACCCCGGCTTACATCCCTATTTATTGACTCAACTCTATCAACTCATCGTTGTCAAATCCTATCATCAGTTGCGTCAATCAGCAGAAGCCACCCAGCACTTGAACCAAGCGAGTCAAGACTTAGCGGATGCCATTGCCAAAAGCGATTATCTCTACGAACCCCAACGTTACTTATATCTGCTGGAAAGCCTACGGCGGCTGTACTTCGAGCAACACCGTTATTTAGAAGCCTTTCAGATTAAGCAAGAACAAGGGGCAGTCGAACAACTCTATGGATTTCGTGCCTTCATTGGTGCGGCTCGTCTCCAGCCTCGACGAGCCGTATCTAATCCTACCTTAAGCCCAGTCGAACAGCAAGAAATTGTGGCACAAGAAATTGCCGCATCCGGGCGTCAACAGGATGTACAACGTTTAATTGAACGGTTAAGTCGAGCGGATTGTCAATTGACGGTGATTCATGGACCTTCTGGTGTGGGTAAGAGTTCCATCGTTTCCGCTGGCTTAGTTCCTGCCCTCAAGCATAGAGCATTAGGCGATCGCTTAGTGTTACCTGTGGTACTGCAAGTGTATACCGATTGGATTAAGGAACTGGATAAAGGCGTCAGAACCGCCCTATCTGGGTTAACCCCGCCTAAATCTGAGCCGTATACCCCCTCAGAATCCCTAGGTGACGACAGTTCTGATCAAGCCATTCTCAACCAACTGTTGGCACTGTTACGAGATAATGCGGATCGCAATATCTTAACCGTGTTAATCTTTGACCAGTTTGAGGAGTTTTTCCTGGGACATGCTTCTCCCCAGCAAACGCGCTTATTTCATCAGTTTTTCCAGACTTGTTTAGATCTTTCCTTTGTTAAAGTTATTATTTCTATTCGCGAAGACTTTTTACACTACTTATTAGACTTCGAGAAACTGAATCTAGAGGCAATCGACAATAACATATTAGATCGCAAAAATCGCTACCCGTTAGGTAACTTTTCCCGTCCCGATGCCCGGGCGGTAATCCAAAGCCTCACCGAACGCGCCCATTTTTACTTAGAACCCGCATTAATTGATGCCTTAGTCCAAGATTTAGGTCGAGAACTGGGAGAAGTTCGTCCGATTGAATTGCAAGTGGTTGGGGCGCAGCTTCAAGCTGAAAATATCACCACGCTGGCGCAATATCGACAACGGGGACCCGTGGAAAAGCTGGCGGAACGTTTCCTGGAAAAAGCCCTAAAAGACTGTGGCGCAGAAAACGAACAGGCGGCTTGGCTGGTGTTGCAACTGCTTACTGATGAAAATAATAATCGTCCCTTAAAAACCCGTGCCGAATTAGTGATTGAATCGGATATTGACGCCCAGCCTCTGGATTTAATTTTAGAAATATTAGAGAAATCAGGCTTAGTCTTCCTGTTACCCGAAATTCCCACCCATCGCTATCAACTAGTTCATGATTACCTGGTGGAATTTATCCGCCAAAATGAACAAAATAGTTTGCGAAAAGAACTGGAAGAACTGCGGCAAAAAGACAAAGAGAGTCAAACTAAAATCCAACAACTGATTCGGGAAAAAAGCCTGCGGTCTAAATTATCAGCGGCGACGAAAAAACATGCGGCTGCGGTGGAAAAACAACAGCAAGCCGAGGGGAAATTGAATCAAGTTCTACGACGCCGTTTGCAAGAAGCCCGAATTGCGGGCGTGACGTTAGCTACCCTGGCGGTGATTGCCGTCGGACTGGTATTTCGGGCAGTATTTAGTGAAACCAACGCCCGATTAATTGCCCTGAATGCTTCAGCCGAAGCCTTGGTTGCGTCCAACCGTAAATTTGACGCTTTACTGAAAAGTTTATCCGCCGCTAAAGAATTAAAACAGGCCCTAGGAGTGACCCAGGAAACCCGAATGCGGGTGATTTCTACATTGCAACAGGTGGTATATGGCGTGAAAGAACGCAACCGTTTAACCAAACATAATGATTGGGTGAGTAGTGTTAGTTTTAGTCCCGATGGGAATTTAATTGCGTCAGCGTCTAGGGATAAAACAATTCAACTGTGGAGTCAGCAAGGGGAATGGTTGAACGAAGTAGGGAGACATAATCAGGGGGTGTATGCGGTTCGCTTCAGTCCTCAGGGTAAGATATTAGCCTCTGCGAGTGAGGATAATACGATTAAACTTTGGAGTCGAGAGGGTCGATTATTAAGAACCTTAATTGGACATCGCGATCGCGTTCACAGTATCAGCTTTAGTCCCGATGGTCAACGGATTGTCTCGGCGAGTGAGGATAATACGGTCAAACTCTGGCGTATCGATGACGGAAAGCTATTGAAAACCCTATCAGGTCATAATCATTGGGTGTTAGATGTAAGTTTCTCTCCAGATGGTCAGTTGATTGCATCCGCCAGTCGTGATAAAACGATTAAACTGTGGCAATCAGATGGTACATTACTCAAAACCTTAACTGCCCACAATCAACCTGTACTCGACATCAGTTTTAGTCCCGATGGACAATATCTAGTCTCTGCTAGTGCAGATAAAACTGTCAAACTTTGGCGAACTGATGGCAAATTACTCAACACCCTATCCGGACATCAAGATGCTGTAATTGCTGTTACTTATAGTCCAGATAGTCAGATGATAGCCTCTGGAAGTAACGACAACACAATTAAACTCTGGCGTCTCGATGGTACATTAATTGACACATTACAAGGACATGGTAAGGCGATTCTGGGATTAGGATTCAGTCCCAATGGCAAAATATTAGCCTCTGCCAGTGCTGATAATACCATCAAACTCTGGCAAGTTGAGGGGGGAATGTTGCAACCGATTCCTGGACATAGCCAACCCATCAGCAGTGTTAGTTTTTCCGGCAAGGGTCAGAGAATTGCTACCGCTAGCTGGGATAATACGGTGAAACTCTGGACTCGTCAGGGTAAATTACTAAAAACAATTGCGGCACATCAAAAGTCAGTTAATAGTGTTAGTTTTTCAGACAACGGTGAGACCCTAGCTACAGGCAGTGACGATAAGACAATTAAACTCTGGAATCCAGATGGAACCTGGCAGAAAACATTATCCGGACATAAAGATGGGGTAACCAGTGTTAATTTTAGTCCCGATGGTCAGCGACTCGTATCTAGTAGCGCGGATCAAACAGTCAAACTATGGCAAATTGATGGCAAATTGGAGAAAACCTTAATCGGTCATCAGGGAACGGTTTGGGGCGCAAGTTTTAGTCCCGATGGGTCTTTAATTGCTTCAGCCTCTGACGATAAAACGGTGAAATTGTGGAGTCGTAACGGCAGGTTTATCAAAACATTGAGGGGGCATACAGATTCCGTGAATTGGGTAACGTTTAGTCCCGATGGCGAGTTTATTGCCTCAGCCAGCAATGATGGAACGGTGAACCTTTGGAATCGAGAGGGAAAATTGGTGCGTCCATTGAAGGGACATAATGGTTCAGTCAATTGGGTAACGTTTAGTCCCGATGGCAACTTTATTGCCTCAGGAAGTGATGACAAAACTGTTAATCTTTGGAGTAGACAAACCGGTCATTTAATTAACTCTTTTGTCGGTCATCAGGAGGCTGTGTTTGGCGTTAGTTTCAGTCCTGATGGTGAGCTTTTGGCATCGGCGTCTCAAGACACGACGGTGATTCTGTGGAATTTGGATTTAGCGGATTTAATTGGACGCAGTTGTCATTGGTTGGAGGATTATTTACAACATAATCCCGAATCCCCAACGATTAATGACGCCAATTCCCAGGATTTTCGGGTGTTATGTGCGGGAAGATAGGGAATTTCATTTTCGATGATAGCTATCTAGGGAACAATTAAAATCCATGTTTAGTTGGATAATATTATAGGTTGTTTTCAAAAATGGGGGCATTTTTACTCCCATTAATTCCCTTTTAACTCACCTCTTACACCAGATCAATGGTGCGTTACGCTTCGCTAACGCACCCTACTGGACTGACACAGCTAAAATTGTGGAATAGATTTGACGGTTAAATTGGGCG
>CAKZMA010000461.1 GCA_937127375.1 uncultured Coleofasciculus sp.
ATGCTAAAGGAACCCGAGACTACTATGTCAATGGTCGCATTCCTGGCATGAATTCGCGGTAATTCATGTAAACCACGTAGCTCTTCGGCTGGTCAGGTATGGGCTTTTTCAAGCCTCTGGAACCTATAGCCGTGGGGTTCGTGAGTCACGCGATCGCTAAGGCTAGATCGGGGCATGATAGTATCGTACCCCTACCAAATCAATTATCTCTAGGCTGTGGTAGGGAATCAATTACTTTAGCATCGAGTTGTAATTCACATTCCTTAAAAACATAGTTAACAGCCGCAAAAAGCTGATCCAAATCCTGAAGGAGATAGCGGTTAATATTTTGCGTAAATGACATATTGTCTAACTTACCAAATTCCCAATACTTACCATTAGAGACAATGCCAAAAAGCGTAAATCCTAATTCGTCATTCAGTTTTTGCGCCGCCACCATTTCCGCAAGACACTGACCCCACCCCTCAATAAACTTATCTTGTTTGGCTTCAACCAATAAAAAGTAAGGCTTGTCAAACACAATTTTACCCAAAGGAGAACGTTTCGCCAAAATATACTCAGGAAATCCCGATAGGTTTTCATCGTAGATCAGTGAATGATGTCCCCATAAAACCAACTTACTTCGATAGCATTTCCAGATCTCTTTCAGAACCGGATAAATTAGATTCTCGCAAATTGAGAATTCTGAAGCATTAGGAACGCCATCTTGGAGGACAGTTTGTAAATCCTTTCGGAAATAGTCAGATATGGCAAACTCAAGTTCATCCATGAAATTAGCTTCAGTGTAAGTAATCTGAAATTATTGGAGAACTGAACTGATATCTTTATAACTACTAAAAGCCATCTTAACCTCACAATCAACTTCGGCTGTAATCCCATCAATACATTGCAATTTCATTTTTTAAACTTGAAAGGGGTTTGGTAACACTGGGCGATCTTCGTACTCATTGTTATTGTCAGGATGGTCAATTTTCATATAACGAGTTTTTCCTCTGGGTTGTCCTGGAAAACTCAACAGTTTGAGAAGCATCTTGATCCGTTGTACATCTTCCAACTTACCGTCAGGGTTTTCACCAATACTTTCCAACACGTAACGCTTAAATACATCCATACAAACTTCGGCTTCTACTTCAGTATCATTGCGATCGCCTGTTTCCCATTTATTATCTGCAAATAAGTTTTCATATCGCTGCTTCCGTTCACTCAACCACAATTGAGACGTAATCTTTACGGTTCCCATTCCCAAAGGCTTACCCATACCAAGAGAAAAACGATAATCTTGATCGCCAGTCACATAGGAACGACTCTGTTGATCTTGTGCCAAGTCTAGTACCCAAAGCAATGCTCCCAACTCCTCATCCGTCAAATTTTCAAAATGAATTTTGAAGTTAAAGCAAACTCCTGGTTTAATCGGTTTAATCTCTGTATATTGCTTGGATTTATCGTTAATTGCCTGAGAATCACTTTCTTCAATCTGATTACGACTGATCCGGCTTTGATGCCAATACAGTTTATGTCCTCGAATCACTGTATCTCCCGGTTCAGTTTCAGTCGGGGGTTGACTACCATAATGTTTTAAATTATCTTTTTTAGCATCTGGATCAGTTTGCACCAGGTAATGTTGAAAAGTGGTTGGTTTAGGACTAGCTAGAATTTGTGGAGTAATCGTTTCATCCGGATTACCCGTATACCAAATATCTGATTCCGATATTTGACTATCGAGAATAGCATCACTCACAAAAACCCGGCTTGAATAAGCCTGATATGTCTTGAATTTTTTGTTTCTCTCTTTAACCCAGCCAAAGATTGCCTCAGCCATATCTGTGATCGGTTCAAATGTCTCCTGAACTTCAGGATCGCGCAAACGAGGGGGAATAAAGTCTCTTACTGAAGCAGCACGATTATCCTGATGGGAAGAGAAAGGAATACGGAAATAGGGACTATGACCAAATAACGTAACTTTCTCACCTTCTTTGGGTTCACAGTAGAAAACAGGACGGTGATTAGCGAGAGTTAAAATTCCTTGTTGTTCATCAAAGTTATCTTTTTGAAAATCAGTTAAAGCATTACGATAGTCTTCTATGGCAGTTTGAGCTACCTCAAAAAACTTAGCTGTTTTTTCTTGATGAACTATACAGTGGTATTGTCTCGGTGACTTGGCATTAGATTTACCAGTCTCCATCATGTTACCACTTGTCACTAATACACCCTTTTCTAAATTTCCTTCATTTGTTTTGGTTACTTGATGCGCTAAATCTTTTTGGACATCACCAAAGTAAACCTCAATACATTGAGGGTGATAATTTAGATTATCGTCTTTCGAGATTAACCCAACTTCATGACTCACAGCACTCTCTTTCACCCAAACAAAGGGCTGTCCATAAATACATTGAGCCGGATAAA